>JAABUE010000024.1 GCA_011389535.1 Anaerolineales bacterium | reverse complement strand
GTGCCCGTAATCACCAGAGGCAGCCAATCAACAGCGCAGTCATCCATGCACGCACTCGTGCTGCTATTCTGTGAGTCATTCAAATATACGTACAGACTGCGTCCCCGATGGTCAACCAGGAAGTCGGTTGTTCCCTCTCTACTAACCATCACAGTCACACCCGGGCCTGCCTCGATTGTAGGCGTTTCTGTTGGGCCTTGAGTTTGGCTGGAGGCTTGGGTCTCGGTAGCAGCCTCAGTCGCAGTGGGCTCCGTTTCGGTCAAAGTTTCGGTGGCTGTCCCCCCTATCTCGGGAAACAACGGCGTGCTCACCGGGGTTGGAGTTCCTTCTGTTGCCGGTGCACAGGCTGATGTAAAAATTGCAAAAGCCAGCAAGATCGTGCTTAGAAGTTTGGATGTCATCTTCTCACCTTCTCCTTCGTAGCGGATGCCTTCACAGTCATCATAGAAGAATTCAACTATTCTGCCTTCAGATTTATGCAATGAATAGCCGTATAGTTCTTGAAGATGACCGGCCAACCCTTCACGTCGTCCATAATTTAATGCAACTTACTAGTACCGAACTTACTCCGCGCCTCTTTTACACGAGCTTTAATGGGCTTCGAACTGCTATCTAGAATATCTTTATTGTGATCAACTCAGGTTCTTTGGGAAATTCCGTGATAGATACCCGGATTTGGGGTGCGAGCGTGCGTACGCACGCTCGCACCCCCAAATCCGGCACCCTTCACGGCAAATCCTAGAGAGCCAAATGGTATGGAATTATTGTAACGCGATATGAGGTTTATTGAATGGCCGGCTTATTGTGATTTAAGCTCCAGCTTTGCCAGCGTGAATTGGCCCAGGGCTTGCTCGTCAATCGTGATGCCAAGGCCAGGTCCGGTGGGCACGTCTATGGTGCTGTCGAGGTTGAGCTTGAAACGTTCGTTGGTAATATCGCGCTGGTAGTAACGGTCGGAGGCCGAAATATCGCCGGGCAGGGTGAAGCCGGGCAGCGAGGCAATCGCAAGGTTGGAGGCGCGTCCCACGCCAGTCTCGAGCATGCCGCCGCACCAGACCGGCAAATCCCGCGCACGGCACATTTCATGAATTTCCAATCCCTGGCTCAAGCCGCCCACCCGTCCCGGCTTGATATTGATGATGCGGCATGCTTCCATCTCAATGGCATAGCGGGCATGGCGAGGCGATACCACGCTTTCGTCCAGGCAGACCGGTGTCTTGAACTGCGCCTGAAGTTTGCGGTGGTCCCAGATGTCGTCTTCGAAGAGCGGCTGTTCGATCAGCAGCAGGTCGAGATCATCCAGCGGCTTGAGCGCTTCGGCGGTTTCGAGAGAGTAGGCTGAGTTGGCATCCACCTGCAGGCGAATAGCCGGAAAAGCTTTTCGCACGGCAGATGTATCTGCGACATCCCGCCCCGGCTTGATCTTGATCTTGAGGCGGTTGTAGCCCTGCGCAACATACCCCTCAGCGGTTTGGACCAGAGCCGGGGCCGATTCCTGAATCCCAATCGAAACACCGACTTCCACCTTATGCCTCACCCCCCCAAACATTGCCTTCAATGATTTGCCATCCCGTTTGCCGAGCATGTCCCAGAGCGCCATCTCGACACCCGCTTTAGCAAGGTGATGCCCGCGAATGCCCTTCACACGGCGTTGGAAATCCGCGGCATCAAGAACATCCTGACCCAAGATCAATGGGGCAACGAAATCTTTTAAAATGTGCCAGGCAGTGCCCGTGGTCTCGTAATTGTAGCCAGGGTCGCGTTCCACGGCCGATTCGCCGTAGCCGGTCAGTCCCTCAGCGTACAGTTCAACCAGGATGCATTCTTTGTGATCGATACGACCAAAAGATGTTTCAAATGGGGTTACAAGAGGCAAGCGGATATGGTAGAGCTTAAGCGATTCGATCTTCATTCTTCCACTTTGACTTCCCCGTCCTCGTCACTGATGCCTAACTCGCGCAAGGCTTCCTCCATGCTGACCGCAGTTTCGCGGCGCATGCCAGGCGCGGGTGAGCCACAATAGGGACACAGGTTCCAAGGCAGTTCCATCAGCCTGCCGCATTCGTTGCAGGCCTTTTTCAATTTGGTATGGCAGTTCGGGCAGACCTGCCAGTCATCCCTGACACGGCGCTCACAGCCCGGGCAAAGCGGCATATCTTCAAGCGCCTGCAACAGCGCTTCCTCTTCAAGCGTACGCTGATATTCTTCTTCCAGGGTGCGTTGCGGACGCAGGATCAGGTAAACCAAAATACCCGGCAAATTAAGAACCGCCACCAGCAACGTCGAAAGGATCTGCACCAGCGGGTCACGAGCGCGTGTGCGGATATCACGGTAGGTCCAGATGACCAGCGCGATCCACAGGGCAGCCAGAAAAGCCCCGCCGAAACCGGTCAAGATCAAAAGCAGGTTGCTCAGAAAAGTTGGATCAAAGGTCATGAGTTCTCCATGCTCACCACAAAGACACTAAGGCGCTAGGACACGAAGATACAAAAACTGGTGTCTTCGTGTCTTTGAGTTTTTGTGGTTAATACTCTGTATGTATTCTACCCGCCGCCGCCCTCGCCGACAATACCACCCTCGGTCAGCTTGCGCAAATCCGAGAGCGCAGCTTTGATTTCATAGGTGGTAACCGGTCGGTCCTCGTCGCGGTGCCTGAGCGTCTGGTTTTCAGCTTTTTCCAGCGCCACTTCTTTGATGGACACATTCCGCTCCATCGCTTCCTTGACCAGCGCCGCGCCTTGCGAATAACCGATCAACGGGTTCAGGGCAGTCACCACGATGGCATTCTTCGCCAGCCAGCCTTCGGCCTTTTCACGGTTGGCTGTAACACCTTTTACAGCTCGGTCGGTGAATGCCATTATCGCGCCAATGGTGACCTGCATCATCTCGAACAGGTTGTGCGCGATGACAGGCATCATCACGTTCAATTCCAATTGACCGGCCTGGGCCGCCATTGCTACGGTCGTATCACAGCCGATGACGTGGAACATGGCCTGGTCCAGCATCTCCGCCATGACCGGGTTCACCTTCCCCGGCATGATCGATGAGCCTGGCTGCACCGCGGGCAAACGGATTTCATCCAGCCCCGTCGATGGGCCGGACGAGAGCAGACGGAAATCATTGGCGATGCGGACCAACGTCAATGCCAGCGTGCGCAGCGAGGCCGAAAAATCGACTGCATCGGCCATCGATTGCATCGATTCGAACAGGTTGTCAGATTCGTGCAGCTCCAGGCCGGTCAATTCCGACAATTTTTCCACCATGCGGACGTGGTATTCAGGGTGCGCGTTCAAACCGGACCCGACGGCTGTCCCGCCAATCCCCAGCCGCCTCAGCCCTTCGGCCGCCCTGAGGATACGCTCCAAGTCCCGGCGGACTGCGGTTGCATATGCGCCGAACTCCTGACCCAGCCGCACCGGGACGGCGTCCTGCAGATGGGTGCGTCCCGATTTGAGAATATCATCGAATTCGATCGATTTGGCCTCCAATGCGGTCGCCAGTCCATCGACTGCAGCGAGCAGTTCGTCAAGTCGCCACAGACATCCGAGCCGGATGGCCGTCGGGATGGTGTCATTGGTTGATTGGGCCATGTTAACGTGGTCGTTCGGATGCACATGGTACTCCCCTAAACGGCCTCCAAGCAGCAGGGTGGCGCGATTCGCGATCACTTCGTTGGCGTTCATGTTGTGACTGGTGCCCGCTCCCGCCTGGAAAGGGTCTACTACAAAATGGTCATCCCACTTGCCATCGATAACTTCCTGGGCAGCCTTGATAATGACCTTTGCTAGTTCATCGTCCAGCATGCCAAGGTCGCGGTTGACCTCCGCAGCGGCACGTTTGATCGCCGCCATGCTCCAGATAAACGCGCGCCAGGGCCGCAGCCCGGAAACAGGGAAATTTTCAATAGCCCGTTGGGTTTGCGCGCCATACAATGCGTTCGCCGGGACTTGCAATGTGCCCAGCGAATCCTTTTCGACTCTAAGAGATTCTGAATCCATACCTGCTCCTACCGTTAACTTGTGCCGCAGCTTCGTTAAGCTGTAGGGTTTCCTGCTCATTTTCACTGTATAGATTAATTTCACCCTACATTTAATTTTGTTGCGGTACTTGAAGTGCGTTACCGGTATTGTACCCCTTTACGGAGCTTGCCAGTTAAAATGCCAGTCTTTGTCTACCTGCCAGGCGGCAGATGTTTCGCCGATCACCTGATAGAACGTCACCCCGGGTTTCAAGTAAATGGGCGCACCCAGAGAGGATGTCAGCAGGATAGGCTGGTCGAGCTGAACGCGGTTCCAGCTGGCTTCGATTGCAATCCCGTCTCTAAAAACGTAGGCGTTCCCCGACCCGTACACATCAATGTGGTAGACCTCATCTTCTTCATTAAACTGGTTCGCAAAACGATGCTGAACGAAAAGGATTACTACATTATCAGCCATGACGGGCAGGCCGGTGAGCGCATCTGTCAACGGGGCATAGGCGGGAGGCTTACCCCCCCGCCGGTCATCCACTTCCTGGTATCGCTGGTAACGGTTCTCCGCTGGAACATATTGCCAGTAGTTATAATCGTACACTGAGTATTGGGTGTAGATGCGTTCGGCAACTTGGTCTGATCTGGGAACAAGATTGCTGAAAAAACTGCTGCGTACCGTAGGGCGGGTGTTATCTACGGCCGCGCGTTTGGCAATACATTCTTTGAATTTGACTGTATTAAAAAATGCATTGTTATAAGCATCCCGTTTTGTTGGACCGGTCTCAAAGGGCGGGCAGGAGGCAATGGTGGGCACTACCAGATAATCTTTCAGGTCACTATCTTTGTAATAGGTATACACGCGTGGGTCTGCGTACTTAAATACAAAGAAAGCCTGGTACATGCGTGCGATATGCTCATCAAAAAACCGCCCGGAGCGGACCGGTCCTGCCATCACGGCGTCATTCCCATAAAAAACGGCGATAAAACGGGTAAGACCATCTTCAATGTAATATTCATAAACCACATCTGCCAACGTGAGCCCGGATTGGGGACGGACCAGGCGCGGAAACTGGGTAATTTTGACCGCAATAGGCCTGCGCTCCAGCAGTGCAGGATCTGAAGCTGTCAATCCGGTCAGCGGGTTGGTGTTTGTGGAAAGAACAAAAATGGGAATTCCTTCGAAACCTGAAGGAAATGGGGTGGGCATCAGGTTTGTTTCAACCAGAGGAGTTCCCGGCGTAATTAAAGAAGGCTTTAGCGTAGGGCTCGGCGTTGGAGAAGGCGACGAATAAGGGACATAATACGGCGATTCGTCCGTGCCGTTTCCAGGTTGAAACGGGGTGGCGGTCGGATGGTCCATGTCGGGGGTGAGAAGAACGTTCTCGTTCACCAGTAGCACTTGTGGTGCGGGGTTGCTGCATCCCCCTGTCAGGGTGAGAAGGGAAAGAATGATCAGCGTCCAGCGGCGAAATCTATGAAAACTCCCAAGTTTGGTTTGCGACGCAAGCATGCCAACGATTGTACAATAAAATAGTCGCTGAAAACTCAAACCTGATAAAATTGCGAACACACTGCAATGTTAATCATTCTGACAGTATTGTTGCTCCTCCTGGTTGCGTTAGCGCTGATTGTCCTTTACTGGGTACGCCCAGGGATCAGGTACTCCTGGATGCTAGCCGCAAGCGGCGCGCTGGTCAGTTGGTTCAGTGTCCTGTTCTGGCAATTGAACCTGCCACTCACCTTCCAACTACCGCCCTGGGAGCCAGCCAGCCTCTTCTTCGAATCTCTGTCCTTTACTGCCGATAGGCTGACCTGGCCGCTCGCTCTTAGCATTTCTACGCTCACCTTAGCTGTTATCCTAACCGCGACCGCCCGCAAAAATTTCCCTGATCCACTGCCCTGGGCGGCCACACTGGTCCTGGGCGGGCTGGGCCTGCTGGCCGTCCTGGCCGATAACCCGTTGACACTGCTCATGGCCTGGTCTGCAATCGACTTGACCGAACTGGTCACCCAACTACGCTCTGCGGACGGACCGCAGCCCAGCGAAAAGGTAGTGACTGCCTTTGCGACTCGCCTGGCTGGCGTCGGTATGCTGTTATGGGCCAGCATGGTAAGTATTTCGGCAGGCACACCAATGAACTTTCAGGATGCGCCGCCGCAAGCCGGTCTGTACCTGTTGCTCGCCGCGGGACTACGCCTGGGCGTGCTTCCATTACATTTACCGTATGCATCCGAAGCTGCCATTCGTCGTGGCTTCGGCAGCGCACTCCGGTTGATCTCGGCTGCCTCCAGCCTGATCCTGCTGGCGCGCATCCCTACCGCCAGTGTTATTTCGATATTCACACCTTTCCTGCTGTTGCTCGCAGCCCTGGCAGCCATCTATGGCGGTTGGATGTGGTTGCGCGCCCCGGATGAGCTGACAGCCCGTCCGTTCTGGTTGATCGGGCTGGCATCGCTGGCGATGGCATCGGCATTACGAGGGAATCCGGTCGGCGCGGTTGCCTGGAGTTGTGCTCTAGTCCTTTCCGGCGGCGCTTTGTTCCTTTCGTCTGCACACAACGTCTGGTTAAGTCGCGCTCTCTGGATCGGGATGTGGGGCATCACTGCCCTGCCATTCTCGATATCAGCCACCGGCTGGGGAAGTACAATGCCGTCATTCTGGCCGGTCTGGCCGTTTTTGCTCCTTGCACAGGCACTGCTATTAGCAGGATATTTACGCCACGCCATACGACCGACCCTGCGAGATAATTTCGAAACTCTCGACCGAGCCGCTCAATACGTATATCCCCTGGGCATCGGCGTTTTGTTGGGGATAATGCTCCTGCTGGGTTTTGGGGGATGGGAGGGCGCTTCTCGGCTCGGTGTGTGGCTTCTTGCTCTTCTCGGTGTCATGCTGGGAGGGATCGCCAGCTGGCTGGCGCCGCGTTTGCGTATATTGACTCCTCTTCGCGCCCACTGGGTACGACCTACGGCCAGTTCCTGGATGGATTGGCTTTTCCGCGGTCTGTGGGGACTATACCGGTTGATCGGTCTTCTTAGCAATTCCTTTTCCAAGATGTTGGAAGGCGATGGCGGTTTCATGTGGACCTTGCTGTTTATGGTGCTGTTTATCTCCCTGATCATACAGGGGAGTCCTGGCCCATGACCCTCATCGCCTGGATCGTAGCAGGCCTTCTGTTGGTAACTTCGGTTGGAATTCTCGTCAGCCGAGACTGGCGCCTGGGATTGGGCTTTCTGGGTTTGCAATATCTGGGAGTCTTCTGGCTGACCAGCCAGCACTGGCCGGTCAGTATGGCAGCCATTAAGGTAGTCACTGGCTGGATGGCGATCGCAACCCTGGGTATTACCAGACTCAATTTAAAAGAATCAGATAAAGAATCGGAACAAATCCTGCCGGAAGGGCGCCTTTTTCGAATGTTTACCGCCGGGATTGTTACAGTGATCATTGTCACTGCCGCTCCTACTGTGGAAGACATCATTCCCGGAATCGGAATGCCGGTCATTTCCGGTAGCCTGATCCTGATGGGATTAGGTATGCTTCACCTGGGCATGACCGTCCAGCCGTTTCGTGTCATCCTTGGGCTTCTGACTGTCTTAGCAGGATTTGAGGCCTTGTATGCCGCCCTGGAAAGCTCCATCCTGGTTGCAGCTATGTTGTCGACAGTCAACCTTGGGCTTGCTCTGGTTGGCGCGTACCTGCTTAGCGCGCGAATGCCCGAGGAGAACGTATGAGCGCTCCGCTCCTGTGGATTTTTATACCGGCGGCCTTAGCCCTCCCTGCGCTGCTTATCAGCAACGGGCGTATTCTGTCCATAGTTGGTGGAAGCCTGGCACTGCTGCTGTCACTGGTTGCATTGATTGTGCCGATCGATCAGGCGCTCCAAATCGGCAATTTCTCCCTGAAAATCGCCCCGGAAATTGAGATTTTGGGTCGCAGGCTGATCCTGACACCGGCCGACGGATCGTTATTGGCGATCTTCTATGGTCTAGTCGCCATGTGGTTCTACGGTGCTGAGGTGACCCGTACGGCCCACCGTCTGGTCCCCCTGGGACTGATTATCATAGCGCTGCTGGTGGCTTCGATTGCGGTGGAGCCGTTTCTGTACGCGGCCATCCTGATCGAGATAGCGGTTCTGCTGGCGGTCCCGCTCTTGTTGCCGGTGAACCAGGCCCCGGGCCCGGGGGTGATGCGCTTCTTGATCTACCAGACCATGGGCATGCCCTTTATCCTGTTCGCGGGTTGGTTGTTGACCGGTGTGGAATCCAGCCCCAGCGATTTGGCATTGGCTGTTCAATCTGCTACTATCTTAGGATTGGGATTCGCTTTCCTGCTTGCTATGTTTCCGCTTTACGTCTGGCTGCCGATGCTGGCGGAAGAAGTATCCCCATATGCGCTTGGGTTCCTGTTCTGGGTGCTGCCGACCATCACCATCATTTTTGGGATGGGATTTCTGGACCGGTATTCCTGGTTGCGAACGTCTGCGGGGCTTTCCCAGGTTTTGTCAGTGGGGGGCCTGGTCATGGTGGTCACAGGCGGCTTATGGTCGGCATTTCAACGCCATCTTAGCAGGCAAATGGCTTATGCCGTGATTGCCGAAACCGGGTTCAGCCTGCTGGCATTCAGCCTTTCTCCTGAAAAAGCGGTGGATGCGGTCTTTTTGCTGATCATCCCCCGTTCGCTGGCATTGCTGGTCTGGGCTATGTCGCTCACGCAAATGAAAGAACTGGCAGAGCCATTGCGTTTTAGTGCCGTCCAGGGGCTTGCGCGCAAACACCCGGTCACGACTGCCGGGTTGATCCTGGCCCACTTTTCGATTGCAGGCTTTCCACTCCTGGCCGGGTTCCCGGTCCGGTTGGCGCTTTGGGAAGGGCTGGCGAGCCAGTCGCTGGGGGTGGCATTCTGGTTCTTGATTGGCATTCTGGGACTGTTGACCGGGGCAACCCGCACTCTGGCTGTGTTGGTCATGGCTCCCCAAGGGACCGGTTGGGAGCTTCAGGAACGCTGGAGACCCGGGATCCTGATCGGGATCGGCGTGCTCGGTCTGTTTCTCCTGGGGATTTTTCCCCAGATCTTCCGACCGATCATGGCAAACCTCCCGGGCATGTTTGAACACCTTGGCAAGTAGACTATAATTTCGAGATATGCACCCCACACCACTCTCCGGAGGTTTGCATGGATTTTGAACAAATCGTCAAACGCCTTGAATGGCTGGACGACGAACACCGTAAAGATAAAGCAGCGATTTCCAAATACGAGGAACGCCTTGCTTCGATAGAACTCAATATCAAAACATTGAGGGAAGACATCAAGGATTTAAGCAAAAAGGTAGCTGATATCGGACCGGTAAACCAACGGATCAGCCTGTTTGAAAACAGTTTAACGAAACAGCGCGCTGATATAAGCGAATCAATTGATGCTCTGGAAAAAAAGCACCAGCAGCGTGAAAAGGATATAGTCAAGCGCTATCAGGCAGGTTTGGAAGAGATCAGCCAATCCCTCCCAAAGCTCGATCAATCCCAAGAAATTTCAGAACTCAGGAAGTTGATCAAACTGCGTGCGGATGAAGATATCAAGCTCAACATCGCTGTCACCGAGCTCAAACCCAAAATTGACGACGCCGTCCGCAAGAGCGAAGACACCGCCATATCTGTAAAACTGGTTGAAGACAGCCGCCGACAGGATATAAAGCGGGTTGCCGATATGCAAGGCGAGATCACCGCTGTGCGGAAACGCGTGGAAGAGTATCGTCAGAAAGCCGAACTAAACAATGACACACTGCGCAACATTGAAAACCGCTTTACAGAACTGATCGTCTCGGAATCTGACCGTAAAAAAGCCCAGGTTGCGTTCATTGAACAACAATCGCTCGCCCAGATAGATCGTGACCGCGCTTATAAAGAATGGGTTTCGAAAATCGAAAATTTCAAAAATCAAAACGACACCATAGATACCCAAACCCAGGCTTTAGATGAAACTCTGCGCGCAGCCAAACGCGCTCAGGAAACGTACGTCGAACTGAACCAAAGACTTGAACGGCGCATCAACGAAATCACCGAAATGCAACGGCTTGGCGAGGATCGCTTACGCCAGGAATGGGTCACGTTCAAGGCCGAGGATCAGAAACGCTGGACCGGCTATACGCTTTCATCAGAAGAGAACGTGCGCGAGATTCGCAAGACCGTCAACAAGTACGAGGAACGGATCACCGCAGTCGATGACGCTTCGCAAACAATCCAGGACTTGTTACATCAAACTACCGATGCCACCGAACAACAGCTCCAGGAACTCATGAACGTCTTCCATCAGTGGTTGACTGCGTACGAACGCATCATGGGCCACGTAAGAAAAACAACAAAGTAAATTGTCGCTCCAGCGGGGTCTAAGACCCTGTTGAGCCTGAGGAACAAATGCGCGTTATCGGCACCGCGGGTCATGTTGACCACGGCAAATCCACCCTTATCGCCGCGCTCACGGGCAAACATCCCGACCGTCTGAAAGAAGAGCAGGAGCGCGAGATGACCATCGAACTCGGATTCGGCTGGCTTACGCTACCGGACGGCGAGGAAATTGGGATTGTAGATGTGCCCGGCCACCGCGACTTCATCGAGAACATGCTGGCCGGAATCGGGGGCATCGACGCCGCCCTGCTGGTCATCGCCGCCGATGAAGGCGTGATGCCGCAGACAAAGGAACACCTCGCCATCCTGGATCTGTTGCAGATTCCCACCGGGATAATCGTCCTGACGAAGATCGACATTGCATCGGATCCCGAGTGGCTTGCTCTCGTGGAATCGGACATCCGCGCCGCCGTAGCCGGTACCGTTATGGCCGACGCCCCCATTGTACGCGTATCCGCCAGGGCCAAAACCGGCCTGGAAGAATTGCTCTCCACCCTGACCGAAATCCTGCAGGAAAAGCCCGCCAGGCTTGACCTGGGCCGCCCACGCCTGCCTGTTGACCGGGTCTTTAGCATGTCCGGCTTCGGGACGGTGGTCACCGGCACGCTCAGTGACGGCCATCTTGCCATCGGTGATGAGGTCATCGTCCTGCCTTCCGGCCACAAGGGACGTGTGCGCGGCCTGCAGACTCACAAGAAGAAAGAAGATCGATCGATGCCCGGTTCACGAACGGCAGTCAATATTTCTGGCCTCGCAGTGGAACAGATCGCGCGCGGAGAAGTTGTCACCCAACCGGGGCAATACCAGCCCACCCGCCGCCTGGACGCGCGCATCCGCCTGCTGAAGGATGCCAGCCAGCCTATCAAGCACGCCACCGAAGTCAAGGTTTTCGTCGGCGCCAGCGAGACAATGGCTGCATTACGCTTGCTCGGCACCGAGACTCTCAATCCCGGCGAAGAAGGCTGGATCCAGCTCGAATTACGCGATCCCGTGGTGGCCGTGCGGGGTGACCGCTACATCTTGCGCCGTCCCTCGCCCGGAGAAACCCTGGGCGGAGGCGTGATCGTGGACCACCAGCCCAAAGGCCGTCACAGGCGCTTCGACGAGAAGGTGCTCAAATCGCTGGCTTCACTGGCGGCTGGCTCCCCCGCCGATATTTTGGTGGAAGCCGCACTGGCGCTCAATGCCGCGCCGGTAAGAGAAGTTGTTTCGCGCTCGCGCCTGGAAGCTGAGCTGGCGAGACAGGCATTGCAGGAGAACATGGAAAACGGCCAGCTCCTGCAGTTGGAAGATGGTAACATAACCATAGCCAGCGATCTGCTGGTCATCGCCGCACCCCACTTGGTCGCTTTAGAGAATAAGGCCATCCAAATAGTGCAGGCTTATCACAAGACCTTTCCCTTACGGCGCGGCATCCCGCGGGAGGAGCTCAAGAGCAGGCTCAAACTCCAGCCGCGGGTGTTCAATGCCCTGGTCAGGAAACTGGTCGCTGAAGGCAAACTTGCCGAAGCGGGCAGTTCGTTGGCAACCCCGGGGCATGAGATCAAGCTCGATAGCGGACAGCAGGCTAAAGTCAAGGAGTTGATGCGACGGTTTGCACAGAGTCCGTATAGCCCGCCCTCCGTCAAAGAATCTCAAGCAGAAGTCGGCGAGGAAGTCCTGAATGCGCTGGTCGAGCTGGGACAGTTGAAACAACTCAACTCGGATGTCATCTTACGAACTTCGGATTATGAAGAAATGGTAGCAAAGGTGCGCGCCTTCATGACTGAAAAGGGCCAGATGACGGTAGCCGATGCCCGTGACCTGTTTGACTCCAGCCGCAAGTATATGTTAGCCCTGATGGAGCACCTGGATGCTTCGGGTATGACGGTGCGGGATGGAGATTTCAGGAAGTTGAAAAAATGATTATCACCACAGAGTTTGCAGAGAACACGGAGAAATAAAAAAAGCTCTGTGATCTCTGTGCGCTCCGTGGTGAATCTGGAGGAACCATGTGCGGAAGATTTACTTTAACGGTCGACCCTGCCCAATTACAGGATGCTTATCCCGGGACCGAATTCCCTCCGCAATTCGCGCCGCGCTTTAACATCGCCCCCACCCAACCGGTTTTGGCCATCCCCAACGATGGCCAAAACCGGGCCGATTTCTTCGTCTGGGGATTGATCCCCTCATGGGCCAAGGATCCCTCGATTGGTAACCGCTTGATCAATGCGCGCGGCGAGACGTTGGCCGAAAAACCGTCATTTCGCGGCGTCTACAAATACAAGCGCTGTCTGGTCCTGGCCGATGGCTTTTATGAATGGAAGACCCAGCCGGGCACGAAGGTGAAGATCCCGCATTTCATCCACATGAAAGACCGCCAGCCGTTTGCTTTTGCCGGTTTGTGGGACAAATGGAACAGCCCGGACGGATCACAAATCCGCTCGTGCACCATTGTGACCACCGAACCGAACGAACTGATGGCGTCGATCCACAACCGGATGCCGGTCATCCTGCCACACGATGCTTACGCGAAGTGGTTGGACACCGCGCCTCAGACTCCCGATAGCCTGGGTGCGCTGATCAAGCCTTATCCCGCCGGAGAGATGACTGCCCACCCCGTTTCGACGCTGGTGAACAATCCCAAAAACGATCTCGCCGAGTGCGTAGTGCCTGCTTAATACCACAGTCTTGCAAGTATCAGTTGGGTTGCAGCACAAGCAAGGTGTGCGTCGCACCAGATCAAACTGCGAAAACCGTTTAACGGGATTTGTTCTCAACCAAACAATTGCCAAACAAACATGATGCGGCGCACTCAAACATGAATCGATTCCAAAGCTTTTTCGCCAGCCATTTTCCCGCGCTTACATCTCGTGACTACGTCATCTTCTGGGTGGGGCAATTCCTCTCGGTTATCGGCACGTGGATGCAAAACACGACCTTGCCCTACGTGGCCTATCAAATTACAGGCAGCTCGCTCGACCTGGGGCTGATCGGATTCGCCGGTACGCTCCCTATGCTCTTTGTGACCCTGCCCGCCGGTGTGCTGGTAGAGCGTTGGAACAAACGCTACACTGTCATCAGCATGCAATCCGTCATGATGCTCCAGGCTTTCCTGCTGGCTGGTTTAACCTTTAGCGGAAAATTGCAGGTCTGGCACATCGCGGTGCTGGCCTTTGTGCTGGGATCGGCCAGCTCGATCGAGATTACTGCCCGCCAGGCGATGTTGATCGAACTGTCGGGCAGGGAAGCGCTACCGAATGCAATCGCCGTGCAAACCACAGCATTCAATCTCGGACGAGTGATCGGTCCTACGATTGCAGCCGCACTTTTGACGCTAACGGACGGCGCGGGGATGGTTTTCCTGTCGAACGGGATCAGTTACCTGTTCGTGATCGGGGGATTATTTTTTGTGCGGACCAGGTACCAGGTCCAGAGAGAAGCGAGCGGGCCTAAAAGTTTAAGAGCAGAGTTCGGCGAAGGTCAGCGTTATATCCGCCAAAACCCGCTTGTCAGTCATATCATCATTATGATGGCTGTGGTCGGATTTTTCGGGTTTCCCCTGCTGCAACAGATCCCGGCTGTGGCAAAGGATATGCTGGCACAGCTGACCGATACCGAGCAAATCGTGGCGGCACGCAATAGCGCACTGTACACTTTCCAGGGAATTGGCGCACTGGTGGCTGCCTTTTCGATTGCGTTCTTCACAGCCTACAAGAAAAAAGGTGTCTGGCTGACGGTTGGACAATACACCTTCATCCTGGCCGTGATCGGATTGTCTTTTGTGCGCACGGCCGTTCCGGCCTATATCCTGATGATGTTGATCGGCTGGGGTACGGTCACACAACTGGCCATCATGAACGTTCTGATCCAGGTCCAGGTGCCAAACGGCCTGCGCGGGCGCGTTTTCAGCACCTACCTGTGGGCCATTCAAGGTGTCGCGCCTTTTGGCAGTTTGCTGATCGGTTGGTGGGCGCAAACCTGGGGAGTTCCGCGCACTTTGCTGGCTTGCGGGATGCTTGTCCTGGCGATTTTGACGATTATGCATTTTTCGACCCCGGATATCCGCAAATCGGAGGCTTAACGCAGGATTAGCGTTTAGGGTGCCAGCTTGAAGCTTTTTTTAGCCCATGTTATGATGCTCAATCAACGGAGAAGGTCATTGAATGAAAAATGAATTCCGGGAAGATTCACCTGCCTCTTCAGGGGACGTGAAGGAGACCGGGAAAACCCCCGACATTGAGAAAAGCGAAAAAGGCAGCCTCTCTCGCTGGGCAGAGACATTGCTTCAGATGGGATTGGGCGAGTCTATGCTACGCGTGGGCACCAGCGTGCTTTCGCTGGTGGTCATCGCTGCCGTCGTCTGGCTGGTACAGATGTATTTCAACCAGGCACCAGACGGTCAGATCAACGCCGCAGCAGCACAGGGATCCACTCCCACGCCTGTTGTTGCGATGGAGGAAGTTGTCTCTGTGGTTGTCGATGTTGAGTTTGAGGGCATCCCGCGCATGGCACAGCCTTATACAACCATCCCCTCGAGACCGCGCCAGGAGCTGTCTACTTACACGGTGCAAGAAGGCGACACGATTTTTGGAATTTCCGAGAAGTTTGGGCTGGACCCGGAAACCATATTATGGGGCAATTACAACATCTTACAGGACAACCCGCACGCCTTGCAGCCCGGGCAGGAGCTGAACATCTTGCCGATCAACGGCACCATTTATGAGTGGCAGGATGGTGATGGGCTGAACGGCGTTGCCAGTTTCTTTGGTGTAACCCCGGAAGATATCCTCAACTACCCCGGCAACAACCTGGACGTAGCAACGATCGGTGATTACGCCCGTCCAAATATCGAGCCGGGCACAATGCTGGTCGTACCCGGCGGCAGACGTGAGTTCGTCTCGTGGAGCGCACCATTGGGTATCACCCGCGAAGACCCGGCGCTGGCACGCGTGCTGGGCCCTGGAGCCTGCGATCCCATTTCTGGCGGCGCGGTCGGGTACGGCGCCTTTGTCTGGCCGACAAACAAACATTTCCTCTCCGGCTTCGACTACTCGCCCAAGTCCAATCACTGGGGCATCGACATCGCCGGTTCGGAAGGCGAGGGAGTCTATGCCACGGATGCGGGGGTGGTGGTATATTCAGGTTGGAATAATTATGGTTACGGAAACATGGTCATGATCGATCATGGCAACGGGTTCCAATCGCTCTACGCCCACCTGAGCGCTACCTATCGCTTCTGCGGCCAAAGCGTGGGACAGGGGGAAGGCGTCGGCGCGATCGGCAGCACCGGTCGTTCGTCCGGCGCGCACCTGCACTTCGAGATCATGACCGCAACTTACAAGATCAATCCCTGGGATGTATTGCCGGCGCCGTAAACGTTTTCCCGTTTTTTCGTAATCCTGTTATCCCGTTGGCTTAGCAAATGCTCGACGGGATAACCGTTTAATGGGCAAAGGGGTTAACGGATCAACGCGCCAACGACAAGAACACATCCTCCAACGTCGGCTCGGCGCGTTCCACAGACCTGACTTCGATCCCTTTTCCCTGCAAAGCTGCCTGCAACTGACTCGCCGTTACGCCCTGCTCGGTGATAGCGCGCAGCGTGTCGCCTGCCATGCCTGCCTGCAACACCCCTTCCAATGTTGGCAAGATGTCCAGGGCTGTCTGAAACGGATAAGCTGCCACCTGCCAGACATTTCCCGCCAGCACTTTCTTTTTCAGGTTGCCGGGTGTATCCATTGCGAGCAATTTTCCGGCCCGCATGATGCCCACACGCTCGCAGTACTCGGCTTCGTCCATATAATGGGTGGTGACGAACACGGTCACACCGTCCGAGGCCAGGTCGTAGATCAAGTCCCAGAACGCGCGCCGGGCGGTCGGGTCGACACCGGAAGTGGGCTCATCCAAAAAGAGCAGTTTCGGCTGGTGGACCAATGCAATTCCCAGTGCCAGCCTCTGCCGCCAGCCTGCCGAGAGAGACCCTGTCAGCGTGGGTTCGTGACCAGTCAGGCCGAGCAGGCTCAGGGTCGATTTGATGCGCGCTTTGTCCCTGATCCCGTATACGCCGCCATAAAATTCCATATTTTCCCAAACCGTCAGGTCATCGTATAAGGCAAATTTCTGCGACATATATCCCGCCCGCGCACGGACTTCTTCCGATTGGCGGAATGCATCAAAACCAAGAACTGTCGCGCGTCCGTCGGACGGCTCCAGCAGCCCCAGCAGCATGCGGATGGTGGTGGTCTTGCCCGAACCGTTGGGCCCGAGATAGCCGACCACTTCGCCGGGTTGCACCTCAAAAGAGACGTGGTCAACTGCAACAAAATCACCAAACTTTCGAGTTAGGGCTTCGGTGATGATTACAGGCTCAGTCATGAGCTTGCCCTCGGAGTCCAAAGTCTCCAGATGTTGGGCGTTCCCAAAGTCTGGAGACTTTGGACTCCGATTCGGATAAGGCAATGAAGACATCTTCGAGCACCGGCGGGACGGAGCGCAGATCGGTCACCTCGCCCCCCTCGCTGCGTATCCTGGACTTGAGCCTGTTGAGCACCACTTCGGCCTTATTCTCACCCACACGGACATGCAAGCGATCTCCGAAAGCCTGCACATCTTCCACGTCACCATCTTGATGGGCGACCTTGCGCAGCAGCGAAATAGGCTGGCCGCGCAGTTCGAGAATGCGACCGTTAAGCATGGCACGCAACTCCGACGGAGTCCCTTCGGCAATCATCTTGCCTTCGCGCATGAAACCAACCCGGTGGCAGCGCGCGGCTTCATCCATGTAAGGAGTGGTGAGGAGGACAGAGACGCCCCCCTGCCCTTCGGGCATCCCCCCATTTTCTTCGAAAATGGGGGGAGAAACCAATTTAATCACCAACTGCCAGAAATCCTGGCGCGTGACCGGGTCAACGCCGGTGGTGGGTTCGTCTAACAGCAGCACGCGCGGACGGGTGACCAGCGCGGAGGCCAGCCCCAGCTTCTGTTTCATGCCGCCCGAGAGCTGCCCGGCGCGGCGGTCTTTGAACTCGGCCAGGCCAACGAAATCCAGGATCTCCATGCTGCGCGGCAGCCACTCGCCCGACGAGAGCCCCCGCACCTCCGCAAAAAAACGGATGTTCTCCAGCACGGTCAGGTCCTCGTAGAGCGAAAAACGCTGGGAAAGATAACCGGTCTGCGAGCGCACGCGCTCAACCTGCTTGCGGACATCGTAACCACCGACTTCCATCTCGCCAGCATCCGCTTGCATTGCCCCGACCAGCAGCCGCAGAGTCGTCGTTTTGCCGGCGCCGTCCGAGCCGACCAGCCCGTAGATTTCGCCCGCTGCAACATACAGGGAGACGCCATTAACGGCATGGTTTTCGCCAAATGATTTGTGCAGTCCCTGCGCTTGAATGAGATATTCAGTCACTTTAATTCTCGCTAAATGTAACCGGTGTGATGATCACCAATGCTTCTTTTTCAGCCAGTTTTTCCAATTGTTCGCGGCTGGGTTGCTTTGAAAACCCGTGTGCTTTTTGCATGATCATGCCAATCATAAAAGGATGGCGCTGTAAGCGGACTTCAATGAAATCAGCAATCCGAGCAGGCTCTGTCACGACTTCGGCCTGACCGTGGAGGCGCAACGATTTCACGCGTACGTCCACCTGTGGGTTACACCGGATATTGCGCACCCAGTCAGCCTGCAAGCCGCGCGCGGACCCCAGGTAATACTTGCCATCGATCTCTTCGTATTGCAGAGGGGTGACACGCTTCAAACCCGTCTTCCTGCCAACCGTAGTCAGCAGCAAAATAATCCGCCCGACGATTGGCCCGAACCCAATCGCATACAGCACGCGATGGAGTTTCTGGATGTTTTTCATTTTCTTCCAATTGAATTTAGATACACCCATAACTTCCTCATTCGGAGAATTTCACATCCGCTGGCATCCCTGGTTTTAGTTTTCCTTCCGGGTCCTGTACCTTCAATTTGACCGCGTAGACCGTCGCGCTGCGTCCCTCTACAGTCTGGACGTTGCGCGGCGTATATTCGGCAGTATCGGCGATATTAGTGACCTGCGCCTGGAAGGTTTCGCCGGGGAACGAATCAACATTGACCTCAGCCTGCTGCCCCAACGAAATCTCGCCGTAGCGATCCTCGGGAACGTAGACCGTGATGGTCAGATCTTCCAGATTTGCGAGGGTGAAGACCGTTGCTCCCGGCTGGACGAATTCGCCCGGCTCGACATTGCGGGTCAGCAGGGTGCCATCGATGGGGGCGTAGACCGTCAGCTTGGCGATCTGGGTTTGCAGCAAATCCAGGTTGGCCTGCGCCTGGGAAACGGCGCTATGGGCCTGCTCCGCCGCTGCTTTAGCCTGCGCAAGGCCATACTGGGCTGTGACGACAGGGGGCGAAAAATAGCCTGTCTTCATCGCGGACAGGCGGGCCTGGGCGCTGTTGTAACGCTGTTGAGCGACGATGACTTTTCCACGGGCTTCCTGCACCTCGCGTGCAGTTTGGGTGGTCAGCTGCGCATTATATTCATTCTGCGCGACGCGGACTTCATCGAGGGCCGCATTGTAAGCGTCATATGCGGCATCTCGCAGGCCGCCGCCTTCAGCCGCATAATCTGCATTGATTTTGACCTCATCGGCCACCAGGAAGGCCGCGCGGGCATTGGAAAGACGTTTTTCGGCATCCAAAAAGACTCCGTTTTCCAGACTTGCGATCACCCTCGGGAGATCAGCGATGGCCTCATTGAGCGCAGCTTGGGCCGCGTCTGCTTCAGCCTGAGCGGAGTCCAACTGCTCCACCTGGGTAAAGTACCAGGCTGGCTGGTTGAACTCGACCGGGGCAGAAAAGCGCCAATCGCGAGCCTGGGAAGCCTGTTCGGCGGTCAGGGCTGATTGGACGGCGAGATCATATTGATGCTCGGCAGATGCCAGAGCAGCCTCGGCAGTGACAGCTGCCGCACTTGCCGTATCCACCTGGGCGGCGGCAACGGCCAGCTGAGCGGTCAGCAGGCTATCGTCCAGATATAGAAGCGGGTCGCCTGCTTTAACGGATTCGCCTTCGCCGGCCTGCACATCTGTCACTTTCCCGGTCATTTCTGGCGAAATATTGACGACTACAGCTTCTATCGTACCCGAAGCCCGGAGTCCGTCGTTATTTTCAGCGAAGAGGGCTTGCAGACCAAAATAGCCGCCAACCAGCAGGATAAGCAAAAGGATCACGATCACAGGGACAGGGGGACGTTTATGTTGCATGGTTATCTCCTTGAAATTTACTCTGGGCGGAGGCCATTAAGCCAAAGTCGAAGGGCCAGACAGCCGGATTGTGCTTCAACTTCCACTTTGTGTCATCTCAGCGTAGCAATCAGTCCAATCTCTTACGGAAACGCAATGCCGCCGCGCCCATAATGCCCACGCCAAAAAGGGCAAGGGCAATAACTTCATTTTGTATCGCCGCTAGGCCGACTCCTTTGAGCAATAAGGCGCGGATGATGACCAGGTAATAACGTAGTGGGATAACGTAAGAAATCCAACGTAAAACAACCGGCATGGCTTCAAGCGGGAACAAAAACCCAGACAAAAAGATGGCCGGCAGGAGAGTCATCCAGGTAGTCAGCATGGCCTCCTGCTGGGTGTTGGCAACGGTCGAAGCAAACAGGCCGATGCCCAGCCCGGAGAGTAATAGCAAGCCGGAAAGACCAATAATCAGTCCCAGGTCACCACGCACCGGTACTTTGAACCAGAGATGCCCGAGCGCAAGCACCACCAGCGTATCGAACAGCGACAGGATGACATATGGGGTAAGCTTGCCTACAACCAGTTCCCAGGAACGGATGGGCGTGACGATCAGCTGTTCGATCGTGCCCCGTTCACGCTCACGGACGATGGTGGTAGCGGTCAGGATGGATGTAATGGCAAACAGGATCATGCCGATCACACCGGGGATCATAAAATGCGCGCTGATCAAATCGGGGTTGTACCAGACCTGTGTGCGAACCTCCAGCGGCGGTTTGAACTCCGCGCCTCGTCCCGACCGGGCGGTCTGCTCCTGCATAATCTTGGTCGCCTGCGCCTGGCCGATCAAGCGCGCCGTAGAGAGCGCCGTGGTACCGACGGTAGAATCTGAGCCATCCAGCACCATGGCGACCTGCGCATCCCCTTCCAGCAAGCGTTCGCTATAGTCAGGCGGGATAATGAGCGCGGCGCGCGCCTCGCCCCGCTCGATCAGATCGCGCAGTTCGGCTTCGGAACCGACATCGAAGGCGATCCGAAAATAATCCGCTGCGCGGAAGGCATCTTGCAGGGCGCGCGATTCCGGGCTGCGGCTCTGGTCCCAGACCGCGATGGGCACGTTGCGCACATCGGTGGTGGCTGCATATCCCAGCAGGAACAACTGCATGACCGGGATCACCAAAATCATTGCCAGCGTGCGCGGGTCGCGTATGATCTGGATGAATTCTTTACGGATGATGGAGAATAAGCGAGAATTCATAAGTCTCCTAAATTCACCATAGATGAAGACGGATGAGCTTTTTTGTCTGGTAGATCACAATGGAGAATAGGACCGCTGTTCATCGAAGTAAATCCTTTTTATCTGCGTTCATCTGTGGTTACTCTTCCATAAATATGACGAATATCTGGCAATTCTGTGAAGTAAAAATGGACCCAGATATAAAGATGGTTGAAGGCTGCGGCCAGCAAGGCAGCTTTGGACAAAAACACCAGCGCAATCGCCCACAAAATCAAAAAGCCAAATTTGTACATGGCATTGTCGGTGTATTTGAACATGCCTTGCTTCACAAACGGCTTGTCGCGATAGGAGCGGTCGAAATGGTCGATGCCATACGCGCGGTTAATCCCAAAGTAATGCGCAACGGAATACATTGTGTAAGCGAAGGGAACGAACAAGAGACCGGCCAGCACATACGCCAGAGTCGGATTCAACGCGAACGTATTGAAATTAGAAATCCCCAGCAAGATCAGCGAAATAGGCCGCGCCACAAACAGGACCGTGAACAAAACTTTATACACCGGGAAATCGTTCTCCCCAAACCAGTTGGTCATCCAGCCGTGATAGAGCTGTCCACGCCATAGCAGCCAAACCATCACCTGGTGCGCCACCGGAACAGCAATCGCAATCCACAGCCAGCCCTGGGTGCTGATGCCCAATAATTGGCCAGCCAGCACGTCGCCGCGTGCCAGCAGGGCTACGCCAACCAGTAAGAGCGCCAGAAAAAAGAAGTGCCAGCCTTGTTTTTCAAACATAATTACTCCTCAGCGCTAAGAATCCCATGCAGGAAAATATCCACGAAATGGTCGAGAGCGTTGGTCTGCATTGCCATGAACTTTGTTTGATTGAGCAGAAGTTCGGTGATGAAATACGAAAAAAACATACCCAGGAAAGCGCGGGCGAGCACAAGCTGCGGAATTTCGCGCATATTCCCACCCAGATTGGAAAGCCGTTGGGCTAGCTGCAGGATCATGGGCAGCATCTTTTCAAAGACAAGCGGCACATGTTCGCCCTTGAATTCGACAATCTCGATCAGCAGCAGGTTGAGGAATTCAGGATGGTGGCCGAGTTCCGCGATCAGAGTGTGGGCTGCGTTACGTGCAAATGCTTCAATTGTTTCACCTTCCACCGAATTCAGCAAAGGAACGATCTGGAAAAAGGGATGTCGCTTTTCCAGGATGGCAACAAACACTTCTTCTTTGGATGAAAAATGGTTGTAGATGCCGCCCAAAGCCAAACCAGCCCTGTCTGCAATCTGGCGCATGGAGGTAGCGGCGTAGCCCTGATCGATAATCAGATCGTAGGCCGCATCGATAATGGCGCGGCTGGTACGTTCTCCTTTGGATAGGGTTTCTTCAATCATCGTCACTTTCCTGAAATGAACGAACGTTCGTTTTTATTATATGTATTTCAATGCCCATGTCAAGCAGGATAAATGTCACTTTTCACTTTATGAAGGCAACTAGTATCCCGCTCTCTCGTATATCTTAGTAAAATAAGAGTTATCGGTACATTGACTTCGTAAACAAGTTAGAAGGAAGGAAATACATGAGTGGCCTTACCTGGATCGAGATCATCTATTGGGCCTCCACCATTATTGGCGGGACGCTTTTTATTCTTCGTGCTGCCATGATGCTGCTGGGAGGTGGTTTAAGCGATGGCGCGACAGACGTGAGCGGTGACTTTGACACAGATATAGCAGGCGATCACGCTGACGCTGACATAACCTTCAAGTTGATCTCGCTGCAAGGCTTAACCTCGTTCTTTATGATGTTTGGGCTTGTGGGATTGGCGTTGCTAAAGGCAAATGTGCCAGTCGTTTTGACTGTATTTGGCGGGATGATCGCAGGGCTTATCACGGTTGGGATTACGGGCCTGGTCTTCTCCCAAATGAAGCGTCTGCAAACCGAAGGAACGATCGATATTCGAAATACGATAGGAACAGAAGGGAGCGTTTATCTGACCATTCCCAAGAACGGCACCGGACAGGTGCAGCTGATTGCGCAAGGTTCGCTCAAGATCTTCGATGCAGTTTCGAATAACAAAAACGTCATCGCCACGGGTGAAAAAATCCGTGTTACAGGAGTGTCGAGCGGTAATACCTTAATCGTCGAAAAAAATTAAATAATCCAAGGAGGATGAAATGAACGCTGCAGGTTTTTGGATACTGGCTCTCATTGCCTTTGTAATCCTGATCTTCTTCATGATTGCCTTCATGGCAAGCCGTTACAAGCGCTGTCCATCTGACAAAATTTTAGTCATCTACGGCCGGGTCGAAAAAGGCCGTTCGAGTAAAACGATGCACGGCGGCGGTGCGTTCGTCTGGCCACTGGTTCAGGATTATGCCTATCTTAGCCTGACACCCATCACCATCAACATCCCGCTGGAAAACGCACTTTCGTTACAAAACATCCGTATCCACGTGCCCAGCACTTTCACGGTCGGCGTCAGCACCGCGCCGGAGATCATGAGCAACGCAGCCGAGCGCATTCTTCACTTACAGCAACTGGCTATCGAGGAAATGGCGAAGGAAATCATCTTCGGCCAGTTACGTCTGACAGTCGCATCACTGACCATCGAGCAGATCAACCAGGACCGTGAAAGTTTCCTCGAATCTATCCGTCGTAATGTAGAGCCGGAATTGAACAAGATCGGCTTGCACCTGATCAACGTCAATATTACCGACATCACGGATGCATCGAATTACATCGCGAGCATCGGGAAGAAGGCTGCTGCCGAAGCGATCAACCAGGCCAAGATCGACGTGGCCGAACAGACCAGACACGGCTCGATCGGCGAGGCAAATGCTATGCGCGAGCAGGAGATCAAAGTCGCCGAAGCGATGGCTGAAGCCGAAATTGGCCGCAAAACCGCCCAGGCGAACCAGCGCAAACGCGTGCAGGAACAGGAAGCGGACGCCGTCCAGGGTGAAAACACTGCCAATGCCAATATCGCCCAATACAATGCCGATTTGGAAGTAAAACGCGCCACTGCGTTGAAGCAGGCCGAAGTTGCCCGCTTCGAAGCCCAGGTCGCCATCCAACAGGCCTTTTACAAGTCCGAGCAGGAACGCTTGCGGGCAGAGGAAGTCGTCCGGCAGGAGATCGAGAAAAATAAGGTCGAAATTGCTGCCGAAGCCGAAGCTGAGCGAACCCGCCGGGTAGCGAAGGGCGTCGCTGATGGCATCCTTGCCAAATATCTGGCGGAAGCGGAAGGCACGCGCAAGCTGCTCGAAGCGAAAGCCGAGGGGTATCGCAAGCTGGTCGAGAGCGTCGACGGAGATTCTCAGGCTGCCGCCACACTGCTCATGATCGAGAAACTGGAAGAACTGGTTTCCCGTCAGGTGGAAGCAATCAGCAACCTGAAAATCGACAAGATCACGGTCTGGGACTCGGGTGGCAACGGAGATGGTTCATCCACTTCTAATTTCATCGCCAACCTGTTCAAAAGCCTGCCGCCTTTGCAAGATATTTCAGAAATGGCCGGTTTCGAACTGCCAGACTATCTTGGCAAGGTCAAGGACGGAAACAAGAAAACAGGCTCCATGGGCTTGGTCGACGCTACCCCGGTCGAAGCAGGCGCAAAACCCGCGCCCCCTGCCGGGAAGAGCAAACCCACGCCCTCTGAAGAGAAATAAGGCTCATTTAGACAAACTCCCGACCAGTTTGGTCGGGAGTTTGTTGTTTCCCTATCCAGGCATATGTACCTTGGGTACAATCCAGGCTATGCCGCTCCCTTCTTCCAAGGAACAATTCGTTCAACGCAACTTGCGCTTCAATTTCACCGTCAATCTCCTGGACGGCGGTTTTTTTGGCCTGGCTCTGGGATTTGCTTCCTTCATAACGATCATCCCGCTTTTTGTTTCCCAGATGACGGATTCAGCGCTGTTGATCGGGCTGGTGCCCGCGATTCACAACGTCGGCTGGCTATTCCCCCAATTGCTGACAGCAGGCTGGGTGTCCCGCTCGAAGCGCATCAAGCCATTGGTGTTATGGACAACGGTTCACGAACGCATCCCCTTCCTGGGGTTGGCGGTCGTGGCCTGGTTCCTGCCCCAACTCGGCGTGCGAACTGCGCTCATCTTGACCTTCCTCCTGTTAATCTGGCAGGGGTTTGGTGGCGGTTTTACAGCCAACGCCTGGACCAGCTTGATCACAAAGATCATGCCTTCAAATTTGCACGGCACGTTCTTCGGCACGCAAATGGCTGCCTTCACAGGTCTGGAAGGAATCTCAGCGGTAGCAGCGGGCTTGATCCTTGACCGTTTGGACGGGCCGCTGGATTTCACGATCTGCTTTCTGGCTGCCTGTGTTTGGTTCGTGGTTTCATTCGTTTTCATTTCACTAACCCGTGAACCGGACGGACGGCCACGCCTCGTCGAAGGTAAGCCGGAAGGGTTTTGGAGGGAATCGCAGCGCATCTTGAAAACCAACCCGAATTTCGTTTCATTTCTCTTTATGCGCTCACTCAGCCAGTTTGCAGCTATGGCCTTCTCGTTCTACGTCGTCTACGTGGTATGGACCTTCGGGGTCAGTGAAGCCGAAGCCGGGTTCATGACGGGTGTTTTTCTGATGTTTTCGATCGTGGCCGGGCTGGTGATGGGACGGCTGGCCGACCGCTGGAGTCCGCGGATTGTGATGGTCATCGGCGCGATGGCGGCTACCCTGAGCGCCAGCATAGCCATGCTCGCCCCATCGGCAAACTGGTTCTATGCCAGTTTTATCTTAACCAGTATGGCCATCGTCGCCATTTGGACTCTGCCCCTGCCGCTAACAGTGCAATTCGGTCCGGAAGAAGAGCGGCCTTACTACATCGGCCTTTCCAGCACCGTGACTGCCCCGGCAACCTTGCTTGCGCCCGTTATCGGCGGCTGGCTCGCAGATACGGTCGGGTTCCAGGCCACTTTCATGGTCTCGGTGGTGTGCGGGTTGCTGATGGCAGCCATGCTGGTATTCATCGTGAAAGACCCGCCGCGCGAGCAGGTCACCATCCCACAGCCGGTTCGGACGCCGGTAGAATAGAAATTGGCGCTGAGCGGAGCGCA
>JAABUE010000023.1 GCA_011389535.1 Anaerolineales bacterium | reverse complement strand
AGGTCATGCAGGTTGTGTTCCGCGGCGCGGGCCCGGGTTGTGTCACTGCGCCCCTCGGAGGCGTAGCAGACCCGCTGTCCGGAGCGAAGCGCGCTGGCGGCGACAGAGATGCCCATCGCGCCGGGGTGTATGATTCCGATCGTCTCAGTAGGCATGATTTTCTCCTATTGGAACCGCTAATAACGCAAAGAACGCAAAGGGGGAAAAACTTTGCGTGCTTCGCAAGCTTCGCGGTTCTTTTTTGACAGGTAATTCATTCTAGCACGTCTTAAAAATACCGATATTTTAAGAGAGCCGCAAACCGAATGATGAAACAGACGTGCTATAATGCCAGCAAGCCCCCATGTCATTCGCGCACCTGCACGTCCACACCGAGTATTCGCTGCTTGATGGCTTTTCGAACATCAAGAAGCTGGTCAAGCGCGTCCAGGAGTTGGACATGCCCGCCGTGGCGATCACCGACCATGGCACGATGTTCGGGGTAATCGATTTTTACACCGCGGCTACCGAGGCGGGTATCAAGCCGATCATCGGGATGGAAGCCTATATGGCCGCGCGAGGGATGGGTGACCGCGATTCAAAACTCGACCGCACGTCCTCTCACCTGCTGCTGCTGGCTGAGAATGAGACGGGTTATAAAAACCTGCTCAAGATCGCTTCGGCGGCGCAGCTGGATGGATTCTACTACTACCCGCGCATCGACCACGACTTCCTGGCAGCGCACTCCGAGGGGCTGATCTGTACTTCCGGCTGCATGTCGGCTGAGATCCCGCGCGCGCTGCTGGACGACAACCCCGGGGAAGCCGTGCGACGCATGAACTGGTACTACGATGTCTTCGGGCCGGAGCGCTTTTTCGTCGAACTCCAGCACCATAACATCAAGGAAATCACGGAGCTCAACCGCCGCCTGGTAGATCTGGGGGCGCGTTACTCGGCTCGTTATATAGCCACCAACGACGTACACTACATCAACCAGTCCGACTCTAAACTGCAGGACATTCTGCTCGCCATCCAGACGAACTCGCTGTTGAGCGACAATGAACGCATGAAGATGACCGACGATTCGTACTACTTGCGGACGGCCCTGGAGATGCAGCGCCTGTTCGCCGAAGTACCCGAGTCACTCAGCAACACCCTGCTCATCGCCGAGCGCTGCAACGTGGACCTGTCGTTCAAGGGCTACCACCTGCCCGATTTCGACGTCCCCGAGGGCTACACAGCGGTGACCTACCTGCGTCATCTGTGCTTAGAAGGAGCGCAGCGTCGCTATGGGGAGCAGGCACAGGGCCAGAAGGTCAGCGAGCGGCTGGACTACGAACTGGGCGTGATCCACGATATGGGCTTCGACGCCTACTTCCTGATCGTCTGGGATCTGTGCCAGTACGCCAAGAAAAATGACATCTGGTACAACGCGCGCGGCTCGGCAGCCGGATCGATTGTGGCGTTCACCCTGGACATCACGCTGGTCGACCCGCTCGAGCACGATCTCATCTTCGAGCGCTTCCTTAACCCCGGCCGCATCAGCATGCCCGATATCGACCTGGACTTCCGCGATGACCGCCGTGCCGAGATGATGGAGTACTGCGCCCGCAAATATGGCGCTGACAAGGTCGCCTCGATCATCACCTTTGGCACGATGGGCGCCAAAGCCGCCATCCGCGACGTGGGCCGCGTAATGGACATCCCCCTGCCCGTGGTAGACCGCATCGCCAAATTGGTGCCTTTTGTATCCGGAAGGACCGTCAGCATCGAAAGAGATGCGATGGAGATCGCCGATTTCAAGCAGGCTTACAACTCAGACCCACAGATCAAGCAGCTGATCGACACCGCCATCGGCATGGAAGGGACGGTCCGCAATGCGGGAACGCACGCTGCGGGCGTGGTTATCTCCGACAAACCGCTGACCGATTACCTGCCCCTGCACCGCACCACGTCCAACTCAGAAGAGACGCCCATCAAGTCGGTCACGCAGTTCGAAATGGGCATCCTCGACTACATGGGTATGTTGAAGGTAGATTTCCTCGGCCTGGCAACTTTGAGCACCATGGCGCGCGCCTGCGACCTGATCAAACTGCGGCACGGGATTGAATTCAATCTCGATAACATCCCGCTCGATGATCCAAAAGCATTCGAGCTGCTCGGCAACGGACAGACAGCAGGCGTCTTCCAGGTGGAAGGCGGCGGCATGACCCGTTGGCTGGTCCAGATGAAACCCGAAAACCTGGACAACGTCATCGCGATGGTAGCGCTCTACCGTCCCGGCCCGATGCAGTTCATCCCCGATTACATCGCGCGCATGCACGGCGAAGCGGAAGTGGAGTACCGCCACGAAGCGCTGCGGCCGATTTTTGAAGATACGTACGGCATCCCGGTTTATCAGGAACAACTGATGAACGCCGCCGTGCAACTGGCCGGTTATACCCAGTCCGAAGCGGATGACTTGCGCAAGGCCATCTCCAAGAAGATCGCCGAAAAGGTCAGGAAGCACCGCAACAAATTCGTCAAAGGCGCGAGTGGCAACGGCATCCCGAAAGACATTGCTGAGCTGATCTTTACCGATTGGGAAGAGTTTGCAAGGTACGGATTCAATAAATCTCATGCAGCGGATTACGGCGTCATCGCCGTGCAGACCGCTTACCTGAAAGCCCACTATTCCGCCGAATACATGACCGCGCTGCTAACGGTCACCCGTAACGACACGGCCAAAGTTGCGCTCTACGTGGCAGACGCGCGCGCGATGGGTATTCCCGTTCTGCAACCTGACATCAACTCATCCGAGTGGGACTTCACGATCGAAAACGGCGGAGACAACCAGACCTCCATCCGCTTTGGCTTCAGCGCGGTTAAGAATGTGGGTGAAGCGCCGGTCAACCTGATCCTCGAGTCCCGCATGGGCAAGTCCTTCAAAGACCTGAACGATTTCGCCCGCCGTGTGGACCTGCGCGCCGTGGGCAAGCGCGCGCTGGAATGCCTCACCAAGGTTGGCGCCCTGGACGATTTTGGCAACCGCGCCGCGCTGCTGGCTTCGCTCGACCGGGTCGTGGCCGTCAGCAACTCGCATTTTCAGGCCGTCAAAGCCGGGCAGATGTCGCTCTTTGGGGGGGAAACCGGCGTCACCGAGAGCATCGTGCTGCCCGAAGTCAACGACGTGGACATGCGCGAAATGCTCAACTGGGAGCGCGAACTGATCGGCCTGTACATCTCCGACCACCCGCTTTCGGCCTATCAGAAACAGCTCTCCCAGATCGTCAGTTACTTCTCGGGCCAGTTGCCCAATGCGCAGCACGAAGAAAAAGTGCGCGTGGCCGGCCTGATCACCAGCATCCGCCCCTACCAGACCAAAGCCGGCAAACCGATGGGCTTCGTCACCCTGGAAGATATTCAGGGCGTGATCGACCTGGTCCTGTTCCCGCGCACCTGGAAGCAATTTGCCGATTTGTTGATCGTCGGGCAGATCATCATCGTCGAGGGCAAAGTGGACGCCAACAGCAGCCCGCCCAAGATCCTGGTAGACGGCCTGAGGACCGATTTTGAGATAAAGGTTTCTGCGGATGGGGACGGAGCAGACTGGGATATGCCCCCGCTGCCTCTACCCGAGCCGGCTTCCCTTCGCCCGTCAGCAACAACCCCACCGCCTCCCACGCGGACCCCAGAGCCTGCCTCCGTTATATCATCCCCGGCGGCGAAACAAACCGTTCAACAGTCTGTAGTGCGAGATAATATCTCGCACTACGCTGTGGCCGAACCAGTCCCTGCCTACGCTCCCGAACCCGACTGGAAGGATGAAGATGGGCCTCCCCCGCCTGAAGCTTTCCCGCCCGGCTGGGACGAATCCTGGCAGCCTGATTTCGAGGCCGCGCAAATAGCCGCCCGCCCGGAGCCAAAGTTCAAAAAGAACGAGCCGGTCACATTGTCGCCGGAAGTTATCCCTGCTCCGGCCCCGGAACCGGACACTGAGGGGCTGTCAACGCTTGAGGCAGTAGAAGCGCCTATCGGGGAAGATGCAAGCCCGAAGTCAAGTTCCGAAGCGAAAACGGGAATGGTTGTACAGGCGGTTGAATCTCCGGTCCAACCGGCTTCCAAATATCCCAGCCTCTATGCTCCTGCTGCGCAAACCGAAGACCGCTCCCGCCCGCCAAAACAAATTACAGTGCTGCTGCGCCCCACCGGTGACCGGGAGCGCGATAAACGCCGGATCCGGATCTTGCACAGCACCTTGACCTCGCTCAAAGGGCGCGATAAATTCAGTTTTCAGATTTTCGAAGGCGGGAAAGGGCACCTGATCGATTTCCCCAACGATACCACACGGGTCTGCCCGGAAGTGCTAACAAAGCTGAGAAACCTGATGGGGGAGGAAAGCTGGCGGGTGGAGGAAATTACGTTTTAATAATGTTTTGTCGCAAGCCAGATGTTCACCCGCTCAAACTTCGGATCGAATCACAACGCTCACACTCATCCCGCTGGCATAACAAAGCCAGCGGATCTTTTTTGATACGCACCTCAACAGCCTGAAGCAAGGGCTGGATTGGGATGGCTACGATAAAACTCTCCCCCACTTTCACACGCCGCGTGACGTGCTCAACCTCAGGCCGGATGGCTTCGAACCCTTCCGAGCAGCCAGGAAAGCCGGGGCACTCGACGACCCGGTCACCGGTCAGTGCCCAGCGCAAGAATTGGCGCCGCCCGGCCTGTTTTTCGGCATAGTGGATGCTGGTATTTACGCTATGGTCCACGCCCAGCAGCAAGACCCAGCCATCCTGGCCAGCCAACCAGCCGATCGGCGCAAACGGGTTGTAGAGCGTCTGGCTGACCAAAGCATCACCCACATGGACGCCCACGAAAGAGAGGATGGGATGCGCCGTGCGCATCACGCCGGGATAGTGGCGCAGCCTCTCCGCCAGTATTCCGATCAGCGGATCCACAGCCAGCGTGTGCTGGAAGGGTACGGCCATCCGGTTCAAGTCTCGCTGCCTGCCATACGACAGGCCGTTATTCGGCGGGCCGACCTCGGGCGTGAGCAAGGTCTTGTACGTGAAGGCGGGCATGATCAAACCGCTAACCGAGGCCAGCAAGGCCTCCAAAACCGTTTCTGCGCCGCCCTGGACCATCCCAAAGGATCTAAGCGACGCGTGCGCAATGGCAGGCTTATTTCCTAATTGAAGGCTCTCCAGTGCAGAGTTGAAATCATCAATGGTGAGCATAGCCTATACTTTCATGAAACTTTCATTTTTTACCACGAAGCCCCTGAGAGAGTGTTTTGAAAATCCAAAATTCAACCGGAGATGAACGGAGATAAACGTCGATTTGGCCTATGAACACAAAAAAGCCGATTTTCAAGGGCGAAAACGCCCAAAAATCATTTTTCATCTTTGAGTCTCCTGAAAAAGGCTGTTTTACCACGGAGCACACGGAGTACACAGAGAATTAATAAAGAAAAACTCCGTGCTCTTTGCCCGCCCCGTTAGAGCGGAGCGGGCCGGGGTGATCTCTGTGGTGAGTTTTTTCAGTGGACTCATATTTGTTTATCCCTGGTGAATCCGAAGTTCAAAACACTCTCTGAGACCAGATGCACAAAATATAAAACTTAGTGGCTTCGTGTCTTCGCGCCTTCGTGGTAACATTGCGAACTACTTCCCTTTCCAGATCGGCTTACGCTTCTCGATGAAGGCATGCATGCCTTCTTTTTGATCTTCCGTGGAGAACAGGCGGTAAAACAACTCCTTCTCGGTGGAGAGCCCATCCGTCAGCGAACTTTCGAAAACCTTGTTGACCGCTTCCTTGCCTGCAAGGACGGCCACTGGCGCACGGCTGGCGATTTCATCAGCCAGCGATATGGCTACCTGCAGGTAGCTTTCCACCGGCACCACACGATTGACCAGGCCAAACTGAAACGCTTCCTGCGCAGACAGGGCGCGGTTGTTGAGTACCATCTCCATCGCAACCGCTTTACCAACAGCCAAGGTCAGACGCTGGGTCCCGCCCGCGCCAGGGATGACCCCGATGGTGATTTCGGGCTGTCCGAATCTGGCTTTTTCCGAAGCCACGATCATGTCACAAGACATAGCCAGTTCGCAGCCTCCGCCTAACGCCCAGCCAGAAACCGCCGCAATGACCGGTTTCTGGATCTTGCGGATACGGTCGAAGGAGTTGATAAACGAGCTTTGTCGCATCTGCTCTTCCGAAGCTTCGGCCATTTCTTTTATGTCCGCGCCAGCGGCAAAGACCTTTTCGTTACCAGCCACGACCATTGCGCCAATGCTTTCGTCCACATCGAAGACCTCGAGCGCCTCCATCAGTTCGCGCAGGATGGTGGGGTTGAGAGCGTTCATTGCCTCGGGACGGTTGAGCCTGACCAGGCCAACGCGGTCACGGTTTTCGATCAATATGCTGGTGTAAGGCATGGAAGTGTCTCCTGTTTAAAAATGGGGGTCAAACGTAGAGCTCGTTGAGCTGTCTTTTTCGCATTCCCGGTGATTATTTGCTCATTTATTTTACACGAGAAACCGAATTGTGCTACCATTGGCACACAACTAAAGGTGCGTCGCACCAGGTTTAACTGGGGTAAGGTCAAAACGGGAACAAACCGCTAAACCGGATCCCACAATCTGAGTGGTGCGACGCACTACTTTATCATAAGACAGGAGTTAAGCTATGGCTATCCTTCTTGAAATCCATTCTATCCTGCGCTGGGTTATCGTCATTGTAGGCTTGATCGCCACCGTCAAGTTTCTGATCGGTTGGATAAGCAAGAGCGAGTTTGGCCGCATGGACCGCGGGCTTTCGTCCGGGTTCAGCGGCCTGGTCGATTTACAGGTTGTGCTAGGCCTGGTGTACTTCCTGGTTACCGGGCTTGGCGGCGCGGGTTTCCCTTCCTTCAGCCTCGAACACACGGTCACAATGCTGATCGCAGCCTTTGTCGCGCATGCCCCGGCCATCTTTAAAAAGAGGCCGTTGAACAAGTTTGCCGTCAGCTTCTTCGCCGTCCTTGGGGCACTGCTACTGATCTTTATAGGTGTAGCCAGGCTGCCCGGCGGCTGGAACAGGTAAGCCCTGACCCATCCCATTTATATTCATGCGTTTTCAAAAATTCGCAGCCATCTGTGGGACTGTCGGTCCGCCTATGTTTGGCCTCACCCTGATCAGCCTGACCCTGATCGAGTATGACTTCATGCGCAGCCTCGGCTGGCGCCCGCTCCAGGTCATAGACTGGCCCAGCGGTCTGGCGCTCGGTCCCTACGGTATTTGGATGACGGTCATGTTCATCCTCAGCGGAGTGCTGATGGCGATCTTTGCCCTGGGCTTGAGGACCGCGCTGGGGAACAAGACCGCGGCTCGCATGGGGACTCTCGGCCTGCTCCTGGCCGGATTCGCTCTCGCCGGTCTGGCCTTCCCCACCGATCCGACTTTCCGGACTTATCCCAAAACCTGGCATGGATTGTTGCATGACCTGTTCTACGTCCTGCTCGGTATTTCCTTGCTGACCTCCATGTTTGCGCTGGGGCGGGCCTTCCAGGTCGATCCGCGCTGGAAGGGATACGGTCTTTACACGTATGTTACTGCTGCACTGGTTCTTCCGTCTTTCGCAATGAAAGGGGTCGCGTTCTATCTCTTTCTGGGAGCAGTTTTGACTTGGGGCTTTGTGGTCGCGAGCAAGTTACTGAGATTGTCCAATCAAATCGATGATTAACGGAGGAAACATGGTTCGACTGGTTCCTATGACGGAAAACGAGTTCGAAGTGTATCTTGAAAAAACCGTCCCGGAGTATGCGGCTGATAAAGTGCGAGCAGGCGATTGGCCCGAGGAAGAGGCGCTGGAACTCTCGCGCAAGTCGTATCAAATGCTCTTGGTACAGGGCGTCAAGACCGAGCACAATTATCTGTTCCGTATCCAAATCGAAGAAAGCGGAGAGAAAATCGGCATCTTGTGGATGAAACATGAAGCGCCTCGCCCACATGGTTTTATTTTCGACATCGTAGTGGATGAGGCAAAGCGGGGTACAGGATATGGGAAGCAGGCTATGTTGGCATTGGAAGAATTTGCAAAGGGATTGGAACTTGAGACAATTGGCCTGCACGTCTTCACGCACAACCCGGCTGCTATGCAGCTTTATAAAAAACTGGGTTATGAAGTAACCAGCCAGAATATGGTGAAGCGCTTGGAGGATTGAGAAGAATGCTATACTGTGTTTTACAAGACTATTCCGTGTTCCCGGATAGTCTTGCATTTATTGGTCATTAGCGGAGAATAAAAAGGTGACTTATGAATAGCTTGCGCCAGTTTATTGGCCGGACCAAGCTTCGATTGCGCAGGAAAAACCAGGTCGTTGGTTGGAAGATGACCCCCGCCGAGGTGCGTGGATTTTTCTCCGTGCAGGGCAAAACCGTGCTGACGCTGCTGGGGTTTTCCACCAGCTATGAGAGCGAAGATTCCCTGCTTCAGACGGTCCGCGAAATTCTTTTAGGATATTCCCCTGAAACAACCTTAGTCAACATTGGCGCAACGGAAGGAGGGATAGGAGCGGCATATCCCGTGGCAAAATCCCTCCGGTTTACCACCACCGGGATCGTTTCCACGAAGGCCCTGGAGGATGGCGCACCGATCAGCGAGGCCGTTGATTACGTCTGTTTTATTGCCGACGAACAATGGGGTGGAAAGCTGCCCAATTCTGATGAGCTTTCGCCTACCTCCAAAGCCATGGTTGCGTGCAGCGATGTGATGATCGGCATCGGCGGCGGCGAAATCAGCCGGGATGAGATGATGGGTGCTAAAGAACAGGGCAAACCTGTCCATTTCTATCCCACGGAGCTCAACCATGCAGATGCGATCCAACGTGCAAAGGAAGCGGGTTTGCCTTACCCAAAAACTTTTTGGGGCGAAGCGCATGAGGTGTTCGGGAAATAACCTTTATGGCAGGCAATATTCAACTGAAAAATGTCCAGGAAAGTGACCTGGCCATTTTCTTCGAACAGCAACGCGATCCGCTCGCAAACCAGATGGCTGCCTTTCCCGCCAGGGATAAAGATGCGTTCATGGCACACTGGGCAAAAATCATGAAAGACGAAACCATTATCTTGCAAACCATCCTTTTCGAGGGACAGGTGGCTGGCAACCTGGTCAGCTTTGAACTGTCCGGTCAACGGGAAGTCGGCTACTGGTTGGGACGGGAATTCTGGGGAAAAGGCATCGCCAGCCGGGCGCTCTTAGAGTTCCTGAAACAGGTAAAAGAGCGCCCGCTGTATGCACATGTTGCCAGACATAATATCGCTTCTCTCCGCGTCCTGGAAAAATGCGGTTTCAGACTTCAGGGGAAGGAAAAGAATTTTGCGGTCATTCAAGGCGAACCGGTGGAAGGACTGATCCTGAAATTAGAGAGCACTCAGTAAGCCATCAGCTTCATCGCCAACTTATAAGGAACCATCGATGGATATGAAAAATATCCCTTTTGGGATCACAGACTGGTCACAGATCGCTCCCACGGAACACAAAGGTGATACGGGCATAGCCACCCGGCGCACGCGCCACTTCGACAGCCTCCGGGTGCGCTTGGTGGAATACAGCCCCGGCTACCTGGCGGACCAATGGTGCAAAAAAGGTCATATTTTGTTGTGTCTGGAGGGAGAACTGCATACCGAGCTTGCCGATGGCAGGGAGTTTGTCCTGACTCCCGGCGTCAGCTACCAGGTGGCGGATGACGCGGAACCGCATCGTTCCTACACCCGAACCGGCGCAAAGCTCTTCATCGTTGACTGATGCAATGAGGTTTGTCAAATACCACGCGTTGGGGAATGACTATCTTGTCATCCCACCGTCCGAACTGGGCGTCAAACTGAAACGAGAACAGATTCAACGCATCTGCCATCGCAACTATGGCCCGGGCTCAGATGGCCTCCTGCTCGGTCCTTTGCCAAGCAAGGCCTGCAACTACAGGCTGCGCATCTTCAACCCGGACGGCAGCGAGGCCGAAAAAAGCGGGAACGGGCTGCGCATTTTCTCGCGTTTCCTGTGGGACGAGAGGCTGGTCCGGGAAAAACCGTTCACGGTCGAAACGCCGGGCGGAGCGGTCACCTGTCGGGTGGGCGCGGATGGCCGGATGGTGGCCGTTGGGATGGGGAAAGTCAGTTTTGACGGGAGCAAGGTTCCGGTCAGGGGAGAGGCGGGGGAAGTCCTGCGCGCGAAGATGAAGATCGAAGACCGGGGATTTGAATATTGCGCGGCGACGGTTGGCAATCCGCATTGTATCCTGCTGTGTGATGATCCGACGCCTGGGCTTGCCAGGCGTTATGGACCGCTGATCGAAACCGACGAGCGTTTCCCCAACCGCACGAACGTCCAGTTCATGCAGGTTCTCGACCGGGGCAACATCCGGATCGAGATTTGGGAGCGCGGCGCCGGGTATACGCTGGCCTCCGGAAGCAGCGCCACGGCCGCGGCGGCAACCGCTTATAAGCTCGGCCTGTGCGACGCGGACATCAGCGTCCATATGCCGGGCGGTGAGTTGAAAATTCGAATATCTCCGGATTTCACGGCTCGCATGGAGGGGCCAGTGACCCGGGTTTGCAGTGGAAACATTGACCGCGAGATGTTTGAAGAAAGGTAAAAATATGAAAGTAACCGGCTGCTTTAGAAAACGCCTGGGCACAGCTAGTTCAGCATGTGCAATCTAACGAAAGCGAATTTGTGTTGCTGCCGGAAATGCCCCTCCATCCCTGGCTGGCGCACACACGAGAAGCGGATTCCGCTCAATGGGATCAGGCGGTTCAGGCGCATGAATCCTGGATCTCCCGCCTGGGCGAACTAGCGCCTGCTACCGTGGCCAGCACGCGGCCGATCATATTAGGTGGTAAACGCCAAAACGCGGCTTACCTCTGGGAACCGGACCACGGAATAAGCACAGTCCACACCAAGTATTACCTGCCCGATGAGCCGGGATTCTGGGAAGCAAGCTGGTATGAGCGCGGCGACGGAGGCTTCTCGCTGGTTGATACAGCCAGGGGCAAGCTCGGTTTTCTGATCTGTACTGAAATATGGTTCAATTTTCGCGCCAGGGAATATGGTAAGCAGGGCATGCAATTGCTGCTCTGCCCGCGCGCTACTCCTAATCCCACCGCGCCTAAATGGGTCGCCGGCGGGCAGGCCGCCGCAGTAGTCTCCGGCGCGTATTGCCTTTCATCCAACCTGGCTGGCACCACACCGGAAGGCGGCGATTACGCCGGGGTCGGTTGGATCATCGAGCCTAGCGAAGGCAAAGTGTTAGGCCTGACCTCTCCGGAGCAGCCCTTCCTGACATTAGATATTGATCTGGAAGAAGCGGACAGGGCTAAGGGAACTTATCCGCGCTACGTGTTGGATTGAAAGCAACAGCAATGTGAAGATTTACGGTTTCAGCAACACATCCGCCAATAACGATGTACTTTCCAGGATGAGGTCAGCTCCCCAGCTTTTAAGCTCATCCTCTTCGCCAAAACCACATAACACGCCCACGGTTTGCGCCCCGGCAGACTTCCCGGCGCGGATATCAACACTGGTATCGCCGATCATCAAGCAGTTCTCAGGAGGCACGCCCATCTTATCTGCCGCATACAGGACGGGGTCAGGATAAGGCTTGGTGTGTCTGGCAGTAATCGCTGTTACGATTTCCCGGAAGTACCTGCTCAATGAGAACTTGTCGAGAAAAGCAAGGGTGGACATTTCATCCCGTGCGCTGACCACCGCCATGGGATACCTGCTTTCCAGACGCTCGAGCATCTCTTGAACACCCTGTATCAACATAAAGTGCTTCATCGGACGCGGACGATGGCGGTTCAGCCACTCCCACAACGACAGCATTTCATCGTCCAGGCCGACAATATCCGGCAGGCCGATCAGGGTATTGCCGGGCGATTCCATCCACATTACGAAACGACGGGCAGTTCGTTCCGGGTCACGAAAGATGGAGGGAGGCAAAAAGCGGACAACCTTTTCCACGTACAGGTCGTCGGTATCACTCAAAGTACCATCTACATCAAAACATAGGGCCTGGATCCGCTGCAAATCAAGGGACATCCATCAATTGTAAACCAATAGCAGGTAGATAAAAAGGAAACGCATTGTGCTATACTACCATTTTGAGCTTCCTGCGCTTTCAGTCCAGAACCTGAATTGCTGAGACTTTGCGCTATCTATTGTTTCACAAATGGCGCTGATAAGCCGGCAAGCACGTGGTATCATTTCAAATCAATAGCGCGTATTAAACTCTCTAGTAGGTAGAGAATTGTCTATGGTAAATTCGTCTCAGGAGAGACCAGTTTTGGAAGAAGACCGTACCCGAGCCTTGCTCGAGTTGCTATATCATGTCAGCCGCGAAGTAGCTACTGCTCTAGACTTGCGGACGGTATTGCAGCGCGTGCTGTTCGAGGCCACACAGAATATTGGTGGGCAACGGGGAAGTATCGTAGTGCTTGACGATAACGGCAAGCCGATAGATTCCACCATCGTATATGGTAAGACATTTCACCAGGATACAACCCAGCAGCTGCGCGATATAGTCGAACGTGGCCTGGCCGGATGGGTGGTCCGTAACCGCAAGCCGGCGCTTATTTTGGACACCAGCCAGGACGCCCGCTGGCTGCGCCGGCCTGATGACGCGGACGAGCGTACGGGACCGAAGTCAGCCTTATGTGTGCCATTGTTGGCGCGCGAAAAACTGGTTGGGGTGCTGACACTGGTGCATCCGCAGGCGAACGCCTTCGGCCCGGAACATTTGGAGCTGATGCAAGCGATTGCCGACCAGGCCGGGATCGCCGTTCTGAACGCCCGCCTGTATACGGAGAGCCAGCGTCAGGCCCGCGTGATGACCGCGTTGGCCGAAGGGGCGGCTGCGATCAATACGTCTTTGCGCTTGGATGAAGTACTGCAACGGATCCTCAACCAGAGCATGCAGGCCCTGCAAGTGGAGACAGTCGTGCTCGGGCTGATCGAACCGGCAACCGGCGATCTGGTGTTCCGTGCCACGACAGGTCAAAATGCCGGGAATGCTCTCGGGCGGCGGATTCCGGCTGGAAAAGGCCTTGCAGGACAGGTAGTCTCCGCCGGGCATGGGGTAGTGGTCCCTGTTGCCAGCAGAGATTCACGTTTTAAAAACGAGGACAGGTTCGGCGGAATCGAGACGCATGCGATTGCAGCGGCTCCCATCAAAGCGCAAGGTCAGGTAATCGGTGTGCTGGAGGCGATCAATCCCGTCTCCGGCAGGTTTGATCCCGACGCATTACTGGTGATGAACGGCATTGGCAGCATGGCCGGAACAAATATTCAAAACGCACAACTCTTTGAAAAATTGGAGGCGGCTCACCAGCGCTATCGCGAATTGTTCGAGACCAGCATCGACCCGATCTTTATTACCGATTGGGATGGGAACATACTGGAAGCAAATCGGAAAGCAGCCACGGTCAGCATGTACTTGGACGAGGAACTGCGCAAAATGAACATTGATCAGGTCCACGAAGTTGATTTTGGCAAAACCGGTGAAAAATTTGAGCATCTCAGCGAGTATCAGCCCTGCATGTATACGTCGCTGTTACACAAAAAAGATGGTCACATCGTGCACATGCAGGTCAACGTGCGCCCGGTGAATTTCGAGGATGCCGACGTGCTGCAATGGACACTGCACGACATCAGTGAGCGTAAAGCGTTGGACGATCTGCGTAACGACTTGATCGCCATGGTCTACCATGACCTGCGTTCACCGCTGGCTAATATCATCTCCAGCCTGGATATTTTAAGTGGGTTGGTGAACGCTAAAGATAACGAGACAGTCCAGTCCATCCTGTCGGTTGCATCCAATTCCACCACGCGCATTGAACGCCTGGTCAATTCGTTGTTGGATATTAATCGCCTGGAATCCGGCCAGAAAATCGTCAACCAGAACGTTGTTCACCTGGACGAATTGGTAAGCGAAGCTGTCAAGGAAGTTTTGCCCCTGGCCCAGAGTCGCAATCAGCAAGTCACTTCTTACGTCGGGAATGACCAGCCGCCTATTTGGGTCGATAAAGACATGATCCTGCGCGTGTTTCTTAACTTGCTAGAGAATGCGACCAAATTTATTCCTGCCGGTGGCATCGTATTTGTAGATGCAATCCAGGAAAACGGATGGGTCACGGTCTCAATTGAAGACAACGGCCCCGGTATCCCTATTTTAGATCGTGAACGGATCTTCGATAAATTTACCCGCCTGCGCGGTACTCATAAACCCGGGGGCCTGGGAATCGGGCTTGCTTTTTGCAAGATTGCGGTGGAAGGACACGGCGGCAAAATCTGGGTCGAGAGTCAGAACAACGTAGGGACCACCTTTTACTTCACCCTGCCTGTGGCCAAAACGTAACAGCAGGAAACCGCACCAGGCGATCAAGCATCTTTTCAATAAAACGGGGCATTCCCCTCTCTTTTTAAGAAGATCCGGGATTAGTGTAAAATTGGGGTGAGGCAAGGAGCAATTTTTTATGGATTCCATTAGCAAACAAGTTTTCATCGAAGAACAATACCCTGGCGTGACACTGGGGGTCATCAGCACCTCCCAGGGATTGATCCTGATTGACGCACCACCTTCACCCGAAGATGGACGTTCTTGGCGCGCTGCGTTAATGGGCGTAGTGGGTGGCCCGGAACGTATCCTGATCAACCTTGATCCCCATCCCGACCGGACCGTGGGCGTACGCGCCATGGATTGCAGCGTGATCGCCCATGAGAAGACCGCCCAGGTCTTCCGCAACAGGCCCAACATCTTCAAAGCTCAGGGAGATGAAACCGGAGCCGATTGGGAATCGATCCCCGGCCTGACCGGTATCCGCTGGGTATTTCCGGAGATTTCCTTCACCAATACCATGACCCTGAACTGGGACAGCACCCCGATCCTGCTCGAAAACCACCCCGGTCCTCATCCAGGCGCAATTTGGGTGATTATGCCCGAAGAAAAAATCGTCTTTGTAGGCGATACCGTAGTCAAAAACCAACCGTCCTTCCTGGCGCATGCCAATTTGCCCATCTGGCTGGAATCAATGGCCCTGCTGCAAAGCAAAGATTACAGTAATTTCACCGTGATCAGCGGGCGCAACGGAGTGGTTAATCCAGCAGTCATCAAGAGCCAGGCAGATTTCATCAAAGACGTTTTTAAGAGAATGGAAAAGCTCTCTCAAAAAACACAAAAACCGGATATGACCGAAGGTCTCGTCCAACCATTGCTGGCCAACTTCAAAGTACCAGCCGCTCGCCAAAAGCAATACAGCCATCGCCTGCGTTACGGCTTGCGGCATTATTATTCCCGTCATTATCAATCCAATAGCAGCAGTCCCGACGAATAACCCTTGCACACCCCTTATCAGCCAATCTTTGAACTGACACGTGGGCGAATCGTAGAGTCAACCCACTACGGTGCGATCGCTGTGGTGGACTCTCACGGCAAGCTGCTTGCATCCTATGGCGACCCGAAAACGGTCGCCTTTTTACGTTCCAGCGCCAAACCATTCCAGGTTCTGCCTTTTATCGAACGAGGCGGGGTTGAGCACTTTGGTCTGACCGAGGTGGAACTAGCCCTGGCTTGTGCTTCGCATGAAGGCTCCGACGAACATGTCCGTGTGGCGGAATCGATCCTGGCCAAGGCCGGCCTGAACGAGAGTGATCTGCAATGCGGTTCTCATTTGCCGGGGGACGTATCCGTCTATAAGCGATTGATCAGAAGCGGCGAGGCGCCTACTCCCAAGCGCAACAACTGTTCCGGTAAACATTCCTCCATGCTGGCGTACGCGAAAATGCGTGATCTTCCGCTGGACAACTACCTGGACTTTGACAACCCCGTTCAACAGGACATTCTCGCCGCGTTCGCCGAAATGTGCCTGCTTCCGCCAAAGCAGGTTGAAATTGGCATTGACGGCTGTTCCGCGCCCAACTTCGCCGTCCCGCTCTACAACGCGGCGCTGGCCTTTGCCAGATTGACCGGTCCGCAAAATTTGCCGGAAACGCGCGCGAAAGCCTGCCGGGAGATCACTTCCGCAATGACCGCCTTTCCCGAGATGATCAGTGGCCCGGGCGAGTTCGACTGCCGCCTGATGCAGGTGGGCGCGGGGAAGATCGTCTGCAAGCGCGGCGCGGAGGGCTACCAGGCAATCGGTCTGCTGCCCGGCGCCTTCAGCCCGGACTCGCCCGGGATTGGCATCACCCTGAAAATCATGGACGGCGACCTTGGCCAGCGCAGGCCAGACCTGACCGCCTACTCACGCGTCCGCCCGGCGGTGACGTTGGAAATCCTGAGACAGCTCGGGGCGCTGAGCGCAGCGCAATTAAGGGAGTTGGGGGAGTTTGGCCCGTCCAAACCGGTCAGCAACCATCGCGGCATTTTGGTAGGCGAAGCCCGTCCTGTGTTTTCCTTGGTATGGAGCTAATCGGGAAACCACCAAGCATAAATCAAAACTCTGTGCTCTCCGTGGTCTCTGTGGAAAAACTTAAACATGAAGCTTCTTGCTCAGAAAGCCCTCAAAATCCATAACAAACTGATCGAGTTCTACGGCGAACCAACCTGGCGCAACCCGTTGCCGCCTGTGGACGAATTGGTCTCGACTATCCTGTCGCAAAATACCAACGATGTCAACCGCGATCGCGCCTTTGAATCGCTGCGCGCCAGGTTCACCACCTGGGAGCAGGTCCGTGACGCGGATACAGTTGATGTGATCGAGGCCATCCGCGTGGCAGGATTGGCCAACCAGAAGGGACCGCGTATCCAGCAGGTGTTACGTGACATCACCGCAGAACGTGGCTCGCTGGACTTATCATTTCTTGCAGATATGCCACTCGAAGAAGCCCGCGCCTGGCTGACCAAGTTCAAAGGGGTTGGCCCAAAGACTGCTGCCATTGTACTGTGTTTCTCACTTGGACGCCCCGCTTTTCCGGTGGATACGCACGTCTACCGCGTGACTGGTCGTATCGGCCTGCGTCCCGCAAAGTTGACCGTCGAACAGGCTCATCCGTTCCTGGAAAATCTTTTTCCCACTGAAACCTATTATGCTGCCCACCTTAACATCATCCGCCTGGGACGTGAAATCTGCGCGGCGAGAAAGCCTAATTGCCCGGTCTGCCCGATATATGAGTTGTGTGAGTATGAGCCGAAAACCGCTGAACCTTTGTAGGTCGGGCTTGCAGCCCGGCAGAATACAAATTGGCAGGTTTAATTTTCCCCCAACCATCACTATGACTGTAACCACATGTCCGAAAACAAACCTCCCGTCAGCCTTGCCCTCGACAAACTAAAAATTCCCCATCGCATCTTCACCCATCCTGGCCCGGTCAATTCGCTGGAGCAAGCCGCTCGCGAGCGCGGACAGCGCCCGGAGCAGGTGGTGCGCAGCATCCTCTTCCGCACCGGCGAGGACGAATATCTGATGGCGCTCGTCACCGGCCCACACCAGATATCGTGGAAAGCGCTGCGCACTTATCTCAACCAGTCACGTCTGACGATGGCGAACGAGGCAGAGGTGTTGGCCGTGACCGGGTATCCGACCGGCGCGGTGTCGCCGTTTGGAACAAAGCGAACTATGAGGATCCTGGTTGACCCGGGTGTCTTTGTCGAGGACGAGATTTCTATCGGATCCGGCGTCCGCGGGACGACTGTCATCTTGAAAAGTGCTGACCTGCGGCGTGCAATGGGGAAGAGCGAAATTGTGCCGCTCCTTGAAAATCCTGCTTGACATTTGTGTAAAATAACACTAAAATATAAATAGTCAAGTGAATCAATAGACTTTATGAACTATGCGATTATCTAAACGCGGTGAATACGGCCTTAGAGCCATGATTATCCTTGCACATGCCTACAAAGAATCACCTGATACGATGGTACAGATCAGGGAGATTTCAGAACAGGACAAAATCCCCGGCAAATATCTTGAGCAGATCTTACTGGCGCTCAAAAACGCGGGGATGTTACAAAGCCGTATGGGCATTGGCGGTGGCTATTACCTGGCTCGCCAGCCCCAGGATATCAGCCTTGGACAGATCGTTCGCGTGCTGGACGGACCGCTGGCACCCATCCGTTGTGTGAGCCAGATGGCCTATGAAGCCTGTGGCTGCCCAGACGAGCGTACTTGCGGCCTGCGAATGGTGATGGGTGACGTGCGCAATGCCATCGCCGATATTCTGGATAACACTAGCTTAGAGAATGTGATCGAGCGCATGGATATTGCACGCGCACAGTTAGAAAACTAAAGCGTATAACGCGTTCATCATCCCTATAGGGAAGAACTGACGCGTTACGGGTGACGGTAAACGGTATAAATCGTGGCAGCAAAATCCGCCGCGATAGTAGTGTCGCCAAAAGTATATAATAGCAATAGACTTTATATATTACTGCCGATTAAAGGAAACATGCATAAGGAATTCGGTGAGCGAACTCCACCTCATTCAAAATAAATACCACTTCAAGGAGAACCCTCGATGGACTTGACAATCTTGCTGTACTTGCTAGTCGGGTTTTTAGCCCAGGTCATTGACGGCGCATTAGGCATGGCTTACGGTGTCAGCTCGAACACCTTCCTGCTCAGCGTCGGCGTGCCACCGGCTCTCGCCAGCGCCAGCGTGCATGTGGCGGAAACATTCACGACCGCGGTATCGGGCGTCTCGCACTGGCGCCTGGGGAACGTGGATAAAGAACTGTTCAAAAAGCTGATCCTCCCCGGCGTACTGGGGGCCATCCTAGGCGCTTATATCTTGACACAAATTGATGGAAACGTCATCAAACCTTACATTTCTGCCTATTTGCTGGTAATGGGCATCCTCATCCTGGTCAAGGCGTTACGCAAGAACCACGCAGAGAAGCAAGTCAACGACCACATCAGCATCCTGGGCATTACTGGCGGTTTCTTTGATGCCATCGGCGGCGGCGGATGGGGTCCCATCGTGACTACCACGCTTGTGGCGCGTGGCAACAACCCGCGCTACACCATCGGGTCGGTCAACCTGTCCGAATTTTTTGTGACGTTCGCACAATCGGTGGTCTTCATCTTCACCCTCTCGTCCGACCTGCTTTCCAACTGGCAGGTGATCGTCGGCCTGCTGGTCGGGGGCGTGATCGCTGCTCCGTTTGCGGCGCTGGTGACAAAAAGAATGCCCATACGTGTATTAATGGGCATGGTCGGCCTGCTGATTATCGGGTTGAGCATCCGCACGATTTTGCAGGTGGTTCTATAAACGGTATCCTGCGCAGGACCAGCCCTTCGACTTCGCCTGGGACGGGCCTTCGCAGTGTTCATTTTCTAGCGACTGCCTTAGTCGCATGCCCATCTTTATAAAGAGAGTTTTAGCACTATCCATTTTCGTTTCTAAGCAATTCGTTGAAAATCCTTAGAATAATTTTGATTGCTCAAGCCACCGTACTCGGCGGCGAGGACGCCGCCTAGAGCAAACATAGTAAAAATATTTTCGACTAACCACTTAGTAAAGATATATCAAGTTATTTTGCCCACTCGTTAACAAATTTGGATCGGACTTGAGAAGCCTTTTGATAAGCCCGTTCCGCAAGCAAATTTGCCGAAACAGGAATAATTTTATCCCGCTCGATAGAAAGTCCAAATTCAATCAATGCATCCAAAACTTGGAGTTGAACCTCTAAAGTTAAATTTTTATCCGGGTACGCCTTCAAGATACGATTTAGCCAGTGTTTTGGTCTTCCATAAGAAGCTCGGCTACCTATAATATGTCTTTGATCGAGCCGCGCCTCCGGATTTGAAAAAACAATGCCACCCTGAATATGTTCGGTTACCCACGCAACATCCGGTCGCCGACGCTTAATCGTTGTTGTAATTTCGCGCACCTGATTTAGCCATTGTTCATCCGGTCCTTGCTTTCTTTCGCCATTTTCCTGTAGATGATCTATTCGTCGGTTTGAAATACGCTGCCACCACTTGCCATCCTTCTTGTGGATCACTCCATACCAGTGCTTCACTTCAAAAACCCAGAGGCCAGAAGGACCGAGCAGCAGTACATCCGTATCCGTAATCTTCCTTTTTGACGTTAATATTTCAGAAACGACAATATACGAATTTGGTAAATTAGCCGCAAGCAAATCAATAAAACCATAAACCCCTTCATCACCGGGATTTTGAGCCGTTTGAAAACGCGGTTCCAGACTTTTCCACCAGAGCTCTACCAACTGCTGAGACAGTGGAAAATAATTCTCCATTTCTGGACGAGCGAATATAGAGCGTATAAATGAACGTGAAACCAAGCCAAATCCAATCCCACCCAGCAAAATTGAAATTGTCAAAAACGAATACAAACATTTCAAACCCCACTCTTCTGAAAAAAACGCAAGTCCACATAAAAGAGAAAATACAAGAAAAACTCCGATGGCAACCGAGAGAAAAATCCGTCGGTTGCTCTTCCATACGGTGTATTCCTGTTTATGTTTCCGACGTTGGGCCACTTGAACTGGTCGTTTCCATTCAGCATCAAACCGAGCGCTTAAATATTTAAGCTGATTGTAGCCTTCTTCTAGTTTTATCCAACGCTTGTCAATTACCCGCATAGATATCCATCCCTATATTTTATAGTTTGATATTTTTCATAGTGTCATCTCTACCAAATCCCCGGTAACAGGCGGAAACGGGTCTTTTGGGTGTACTCCCGGTAGCCGGGCAGTTCGTGTTTCAGCGCACGGTCTTCAAGGTCGGTTCGAATAAGCAGAACGATTGAAATAAACGCCACTGGCAAGTAGGTCCAGAGTGCATCGAGCAGAATCGGTGTGGCAAAATAGACCAGCAACGCGCCCGCATAACCGGGATGCCGCATCCAGGAATAAGGCCCGGTTGAAACAACATGGTGACCGCGTTCCTTCTGGATCCGGACCACGCCGGAGAAAAAACGGTTCTCTATCAAAGCCCAGGCGCCAAAAGCATAGGCAGCCAGGATCACTACCAGCGCGATGATCTCTTCAGTCAAGCCAAAATCCACTCCGGGCCAACCGTAACGAGCATCCAGCCCGGCGACCAGCGGGATCAAGCCGCCGCCCAGGCCAACCAGGCGCGCCAGAACACTGTCCCAGGGTTTGATATCTTCATGCTGCATGAACTTGGCGCGCTCGGCCAGCAAATCAGGGTGACGGCGGGCAGCCAAGACCCGGCTGACCACAAAACCAAGAATACCAATCAGGGCATAAACCCAGGCCTGCCACCAACTCCAGTCCTTTGAAATGAGAAGCGGGAGAAAGGGTACAAGCAGGATAAAAACAAGCATTTGGACGATGGTACGGATAGTAAATCTATTCTTAGGATTGTCCATGGTTCCCTCCTTACACATTATAATGAAATTACACTGGAGGATGCAATGAGAATTATCCGCCTGATCTACCTTTTACTCTTAACGATCATCTTGCTGGCGTTCCAACCGGTCAGTGCCCTTGCGGAAACGAGCGCACAGACTGATTCTCCGCTAGTGATCGTGCTGGATGCAGAAGGCGCTGTGGCCCCTGCCATGCAGGAATACATCCGACGGGGGCTGGATATCGCCAACCGTCGCAATGCGGACCTGGTCATCCTGCAACTGGACACCCCCGGCGGCAGCATCGACACGATGAACACCATTATCAAGACCGTTCGCGACAGCCGCATCCCCGTAGTTGTGTATGTTTCACCGCGCGGGGCGATGGCGGCTTCTGCCGGGACGATGATCACTTTGGCAGGACACGCAGCGGCCATGGCACCGGAAACCATTATCGGCGCCGCCAGCCCGGTAGGCGGTCAGGGCGAAGACTTGGGGGAAACCTTGAGAGCCAAGGAAATCGAGGCGCTTAAAGCCACGGTCCGCACATTAGCTGAACGACGCAGCGAAGAAGCAGTCGCACTGGCCGAATCCGCAATTGAAGAAGCCAAAGCAGCCTCGGCCAGTGAAGCTGTGGAAGCAGGCCTGGTAGACTTCATCGCCTCTGACCTGGATGACCTGATAACCCAACTTGACGGGTTCGAAGTACATCTTGCGGACGGACCGCGTACACTGGAAACGACCAACGCCACAACTGAAGTTGTGGAAGCCAGTTTTATCGAGCAGTTGTTGGGCATGCTCACCAACCCGAACATCGTGTTTTTGCTCATAACGATTGGCGCACAGGCTATCTTCATCGAGCTTGGCAGCCCGGGCGGCTGGGTGGCGGGTTTCATCGGCGTGGTCTGCCTGGCGCTGGCAGGGTACGGTCTCGGCTGGCTGCCGGTTAACTGGTTCGGCATCATTTTCCTGGTCACATCTTTCGTACTTTTCATCCTCGACATCAATGCGCCTACCCACGGCGCGTTGACTGCGGCGGGAATTGTTACGTTCATTATCGGGGCGCTCGTCCTGTTCAACTCGCCCGGCACGCCGCAATTTTTGCAGGTATCCGTTCCGCTAGTAATCCTGGTCGGGCTGATCACCGGCGCAATGTTCGGCGTGGTCGTCGGCTTTGGCCTCCGCGCCATGAAAACGCCCATTCGTGCGGGCCGTGAGTCACTGATCGGGAGAACCGGGATAGCAACGACCGTTTTCCAACCGATGGGACAGGTCCAGGTCGGGTCTGAACTTTGGTCAGCGGAAGCAGACCAGGGGTCCGGGAAGATCCGTAAGGGGGACCGGGTCGAGGTTGTCGAAGTGATAGGATTGAGATTGAAAGTCCGTAAGATATAATATGGCGTGACAGCCACCTGAGAACGCATCTGAAAGGACCTTATGCCTGCTACCCCTACAAGAGACCGGGTCAAACCCGAAGAGATCAATACCCAACCCCTGCGCCGGCCGGAGTGGATCAAGGTGCGCGCGCCCTCGGGCGAGACATACGAGTGGCTGCAAGGCCTGATGCGCAAAAAGGAACTGCATACGGTCTGCGAGGAGGCTATGTGCCCGAACCTGGGCGAGTGTTGGGGCTCCGGTACGGCTACGTTCCTGATGCTGGGGGATGTGTGCACGCGCTCATGTGTCTTCTGTGACATCAAACACGGCAAGCCCGCCCTGATGGACTGGGGCGAGGCCGAGCGCGTGGCGCAGGCTGTCAAGGCTATGAACCTGAAACACGCTGTGATCACCTCAGTCAATCGCGATGAACGCAGGGACGGTGGCGCGCCGATCTTTGCGATGGTCATCCGCCGCATCCGGGAATTGCTGCCGGGCTGCTCGATCGAGGTGTTGATCCCCGATTTCAAAGGCTCACTGGAAGCGTTGAAGATCGTTATGGAAGCCCGTCCAGAGATCCTGAACCACAACGTGGAGACCGTGCCCCGATTGTTCAAGACCATCCAGCCACAGGATAGTTACGACTGGGCGGCAGCCACGCTCTCGAACGCCAAGAAGCTCGACCCCGAAGTGCTGACCAAATCGGGCATCATGGTTGGCCTGGGCGAAGAGCTTGAGGAAGTCAAAGCCGTGATGCGCGACCAGCGCTCCTGGGCCGTAGATATTCTGACGATTGGCCAGTACCTGCAGCCCAGCAAGAAACACTTTCCCATATCGCGCTATTACACGATGGAAGAGTTCAAGGAATTGAAAGAGTACGGCATGGAGATCGGCTTCAAGTGGGTCGAGTCCGCGCCGCTGGTGAGGTCGTCGTATCACGCGGCGGACCAGGTGAGAGCGTTGAGTATTGTACACCGGAAGCTTTACGGAGAAACAGTAACCAGTAGTCAGTAATCAGTGAACAGTTTGAGTGAGCTCCCGTCGAGGTAACTTGGCGGGAGTTATTTGATTCCAAAAATTCAGAATAGTTGTAACATATCGTTGCTAAATACGAAAAAAGTAAGTACAAGACGTTTTATACCATCCAATACAACAGCCAGCGGCATGCAAAATCTGTAGTAAGAAACGGTTATCAGAATTCGCGATTTTGGAGGTATCACAAATGGTCAGTGACACAAAGATATCAAGCAATATGCAAATGATCAAAGGTCTGGTAACGGATAGCCCTGATCCCAAATTGAAAGAGAAATTGATGCTTTTCGGCCAATTCGTCGGCGACTGGGAAATTGAGTCGCAGTGGTTCCTCCCGGATGGCTCAACACCAAGGGGCAAGGGTGAAATCCATTTCGGCTGGATTCTAAATGGCACCGCGATACAGGATGTATGGAGCGGCAAGGTCGAGAACCCACCGCCAGGCTTCCCATCAACGGGCTTTGGGACCACGATCCGCTTCTACGACCCAGCGATTGAGGCGTTGCGAATTATATGGATTGCGCCTGTTGGCAGTATCATTCAGACTTTTGTGGCTCAAGCGGTCGGCGGCGAAATCGTCCTTGAAGGTAAAACGGTAGACGGGAAATTTCCCGAGAGATGGATCCTGTCTGAGATCACACCCACTTCCTTCCATTGGCGATCGGTCGAGTCCTACGACGATGGAAAAACCTGGCGGGTTACGCAAAAGATTTCTGCTCGACGAGTGAGCTCAGCCAATTAAGAGTCCGCGTACGGGTGTGGTAAATCGTTGTCATGGATCTCAATAACCCAGTTATAAAGCTCTGCGCGGCAGGCACGCAGGCTGAGTTCGAGGGCAAAAAAGCTGCTGCCTGCGAGTTTTACCGTCAGGCCTGGAAAGCAGTTTCGGACGATTTTGAAGCTTGCATTGCTGCGCATTATATGGCTCGCTGTCAGGACTCTCCCGAAGAAATCTTGCGCTGGAATCTGGAGGCGCTAGAACGAGCTAATGCAGTCAAGGACGGTAGAGTAAAGGAATTCTATCCATCCCTGTATTTGAACCTGGGACACTCCTATGAGCTCCTGGGTAATCAAGATGAAGCAAAGAGGTACTTTGCCTTGGCGGCTGAGTTAGGATTTTCGCATCAAATCGATTGAAGAATTCCGGTTTGAAATAACGTTCGCTATTGCCTTGACGAATGTTTACCGTTATATTTATTGAATAAATTTCGTCCAACCTTTGCAGTAGGGTATTATCTATGTCTGGTCGCATTTTTATCAGTTATCGACGCCAGGATTCCGCCGGCTACGCCGGCCGCCTGTTTGACCGCCTGGCAAGCCGTTTCGGGCAATCGAATATTTTCATGGATATTGACGCCATCGAGCTCGGCGTAGATTTTGTTCAAAGGATACAGGAAGCCGTGGGCTCCTGCGACGTGCTGCTGGCCGTGATCGGTCCTTCCTGGTTAACGGTCACTAACGCCAATGGCAATTCCCGGCTAAGCGACCCGAACGACTTTGTGCGGGTTGAAGTGTTGACGGCCCTGCAACGGGATATCCATGTTATCCCGCTCCTTGTGCAAGGCGCCCATATGCCCAGTGAAAAAGACCTGCCCGCTGAATTGAGCGCATTTGCCCGCCGCAATGGCATGGGAATCGAACACGCAAGTTTTGATTCCGACGTTGGTCTGCTCGTCACTAAACTGGAAAAAATACTGGGCGAGACGGCTCAATCACCTGCTGATGATGAGGATTGGTACCCTGATGACGATTATAGTAATCAGTTTGAGCAGTCATCTCCCCTGCCTCAAAGCATTCAAACGATCCTTCCGGGAACCTGGCTGGTTGATATCAACATGCCCACCCCGTTCGGGATGATTCCGATGCAGATGAATGTTGAAGTGCGTACGAATGGCACATTCCAGGGCGTTGCGCCGACCTTAATGGTCCAGGGGCAATGGAATATATCCCCTCTACAGCAACTGGTATTGACGGGCCAACAGTCGAACGGCATGCAGGTTGCGCCGTATAACGTTGTCATTCAATTCACGCAACTGAGCAGTGATCAATTAAGCGGTTTCACAAGCGGCAATGAAGTGACTGTTTGGAACCGGATTGCCGGAAATAATTGGTAAAGGCAGTAGTTCATTTTCAGAGCAAAGAGATCATGCTACCTACTTGATAAAGATCGTTTAAGGAAATAGCAGATCTTCCGGTAACAGGTTGGGGATAATCTCGTCTATTGGAATGCTCGTAGGGGTTTCGCTTGGCGTGGCTGTCGGCGTATCCGTAGGTGTATTGGTGGGAGTAGCACTGGGGGTTCTGGTTGGAGTGTTTGTCGGGGTGTTCGTAGGGGTATCTGTGGGCATCCTGGTTGGAGTGTTTGTCGGGGTGTTCGTAGGGGTATCTGTGG
>JAABUE010000022.1 GCA_011389535.1 Anaerolineales bacterium | reverse complement strand
CACGGCAGGCAGGATGATCGGGTGCAGCGCGTTCCACTTGAACGACAGTCCCACCCAGTAGGCGTTGAGCGTGAGCAGTTCGGGCAGTTTGAGCTTTTTCATGCGAATTCTCCGCGCAAGTGAACAGGTACCAAAGCAGCAATCGCCTTCATCATGGTTTCCGCTGCGGCACGGTCTTTTTCGTCCGCAGATAGAGCGGATGGGACCTCCAACCGGTAGGCCGGACCAAAATGCAGGCAAAATGATCCGGCTTCCTCATAGGCCCCCACCGGCACGAACAAGGACCCCAGGCCTGCCAGCAGCAGAGCGAAGCGCCCGGCCCCCGATGCAGGCATGGACAGCTTCCCGCCAGCCTGGTTCGCGCCTTCGGGAGCCATCCCGAGCATAAAATCCGGATGGCGCCTGGCATACTCCAGGGCCGCGCGCACAGACCTGGCGCGCGCCTCCACATCCTTTGGGCGCGGCGGCATGGGCGGCATGGTGGTGTAGCCGTATACACGCGATAGATATTTCAAGAGCAGCCGCGAATACGCGCCTTTGATGGGTTCGTACCATTTCCCCGGCGCGGTCCATTCGGCGGTCATGAGCCAGTGAATTTCACGCGGTACCACAGCGCTGATCCCCAGCGCCAGCCACTCCGCTCCAAACCCTGGCCGATGGTAATGGTTGACGGTGATGACGCAAGGCCCGTTTTGGGGAATGTTTTCTTTCCCAATAATCTGTAGTGACGGTTTCAACCGTCCAATGCAACGGACAGCATCCTCGCGAAAGCTGCGCCGCAGCCCAAATATTGTGCAAAAAGCAAGACCGGCAACTACTCTGCATGGATATCCATACTTCGGAAAGTCGTCGGCCTTCATGATTTACTGTGTGCTGCGTAAAAATATGAACCTGATAGCTGCAATTTACCCATGTTTTGATTGCTCAAAATTCACGTATTTATGCAAGAAGCAGTAATCACAGGCTCAATCGTAGTGGCGACTTCCCCGGCACCGCCCGCCGGGGCAGGCCGTCCGCCCCGCGAGGGCGTCGGCCCGAGACGGGGTGCAGTCGCTCTTTTGCAACCGGAAAACCTGCGTTTTGACCGGCATTGAAACGACTAACCCTTACAGGATGCTTCGCGAAGTCGTTACTACGGCAAATTCGTGATTTACTGAAGTTTGTTAACGCACAGGGCGGTCCTGCATGTCTCGCCCAGACACGCAGTGACCGCCCCGGCAAAACGGGGATGGACCGACCAGTGGCGCAAGATATTATCTTGCGTTACAACTTACCGGCGGTTTCTTAAGAAGGTTGGAATATCCAGATCGTCGCTGTGGATGGCTGGCGGCGTGGCTGGTTTGGACTCGCCGCCGGTGACGACATCAGCGTTTACACTGACCGACTCGCTCGGACGGACAAAGTGGGCCTGCTGCTGGTCGAAGCTGCGTGTACTTGTGCGTTCCAGCATGCGGCGCGGTACGCCGCTGCGCTCAAAACCCGTTGCGATGACGGTGATACGGATATCGTCGCCCATGTTCGGGTCGATGACCGCGCCGAAGATCATGTTGACGTCCGGGTGCGCGGTCTCGCGGATGATGGCAGCTGCCTGGTTGACCTCGAACAGGGTCATGTTCGGGCCGCCGGTCACGTTGAACAGCACACCGCGCGCGCCGTCGATGGTGATATCCAGCAGCTGGCTGGAAATGGCCTGCTCGGCGGCGTTCTTGGCCCGGTCATCGCCGCTGCCGTTTCCGACCGCCATCAAAGCGGCCCCGCCTTCGGACATGATCGCCTTTACGTCAGCGAAGTCCAGGTTGATCAGGCCGGGGATGGTGATCAGTTCGGAAATACCCTGGATGCCCTGGTGCAGCACGTCGTCTGCCAGGCGGAAGGCATCCTGCAGGCTGGAGCGCTTGTCCGCGATCTGGAGCAGGCGGTCATTGGGGATGGCGATCAGGGTATGGGCATGCTCTTTGAGTTTGCCAATGCCAACCTCGGCAGACTGGTTGCGCCTGCCGCCCTCGAAAGTGAAGGGACGGGTGACCACGCCGATGGTCAATGCGCCGCATTCCTTGGCGGCCTGGGCAACGATGGGCGCCGCGCCGGTGCCTGTCCCGCCGCCCATACCGGCAGTGACAAAGACCATGTCCGAACCTTTGAGCACGTTATATAGTTCGTCCGCAGATTCTTCTGCGGCTTTGCGACCGATTTCAGGGTCACCGCCTGCGCCCAGGCCGCGGGTGAGCTTGTCACCCAGGCGAACGCGGATGGTTGCCTTCGAAAGGTTCAGGGCCTGCGCATCGGTGTTAACGGCGATGAATTCTACGCCCTGGATGCCCTCTTCGATCATACGATTGACGGCGTTCGAGCCGCCGCCTCCGACACCGATCACTTTGATACGGGCGAAGGCTTCACTTCCTGAATGCTGTTTCTTGGTCGAGTCCATTTGCTTCCTCCTTGCTAAGATAAACAATAACTCTTGGTTTTCGGACTCCAAAGTCTCTAGACTTTGGAGAGTTGCTTTTGACTGTCCAACGTCTGGTCCCCTGCGGGGATGTAAAGACGTTGGACTCCTACGGTAACAACCTGTCGAACCATTTCTTCACATTACTAAAATCCATACGCTTATCTCCTTTTGGGCGTCGCTGCCCGGGTGTCATTTCGTGGGAGTGCATGGTCATTGCCCAGCGCAACAGTCCCACACTGGTTGAAAAAGCTGGCGAATTGAGACGGTCTACCAGGCCGACCAGGTTCTCCGGTTTGGCTGTCCGCACCGGCAGGCGCAGCACTTCACTGGCAACCCGCCGGATGCCGGGCAGGGCGCTGGTGCCGCCTGTGAGGACCATCCCGGCGGGCAGCAGACCGTCGTAACCGGAACGCTTGATCTCCTGCAGGGTCAGGCGGAAGACCTCTTCGACCCGCGCTTCGATGATATGCGCCAGGTCCTGACGGTTGATCTGGACCGGGAGTTCCTCGCCGAAGGGGCGGATGTTGAAATACTCGTCGGCGCCAACTTCACCGCGCACCGCATAGCCATGTTCCTTTTTGATCTCTTCAGCCTGCGTCACTGGCAGACGCAAGCCGTGCGCGATATCCTGGGTGATATGGTTGCCGCCAACGGCCAGCACCATGGTGTGCCAGACGTCACCATCCACGTAAATAGCCAGGTCGGTGGTCCCGCCGCCGATGTCGCAGACGGCTACGCCCATCTCGCGTTCCTGGTCTGTCAGCACCACTTCCGCCGAGGCCAGCGGGTTGAGCACGAATTGCTGGATCTGCACACCGGCCGCTTCGACGGATTTGCGCAGGTTGTCCACGGTCGCGTTGGCGGCGGTGATGATATGAGCTTCCACCTCCAGGCGATAACCGTGCATCCCGATCGGTGTACGGATGCCATCCTGGCCGTCCACCGTGAAACCGCGCTGGATCACGTGCACGATCTCGCGGTCGTGGGGGATTGCCACCGCCCGCGCCTGGTCCAGCACGCGCAGCACATCGTACTCTTCGATCAACCCGTTGCTCACGCCGACCGAGGCGCGGCTGTTGACCGATGAAACGTGCGCGCCCGCCATGCTGACCAGCGCAGCGGTGATCTCCAGGCCGGAGGTGCTCTCGGCGCGCTCCACGGAGCGGACGATGGCCTGGGACGCCGCATCCAGGTCGACGATGGTCCCTTTTTTGATGCCTTCCGATGGCTCAAGGCCCACACCCAGGATGCGGATGGAGCTTCCATCCTCGATCCGCCCGACGAGGGTGCAGATTTTTGTCGTGCCGACGTCAATTCCTACGACAATCTCTTCCATAATTATTGCTCTTCTGCCTGGGCTTCACCCTGCCCGGTGCGATAAAAAGGAGCGCTGGGATACGCCACATTGATAAGATCGGGTCGAATGCCGCGCTGTGTCAGCCAATCGACCAGGGCCTGGTACACACGGACTTTTACTTCCACGTTGTCTCCGCTAGCGCCGAAAACGGCCTGCCAGCCACGGGCATCGGTCCAACTGAGACCGGTAGCCGGGTCATACAAGATGGGCGTTCCTGCCGGGACGTAAGGCGCCAACGCTGTAAGCGCCTTCACCGTTTCCACCGAAATGAACGGCGCCGGTGCCAGCGGATTTTCAACCGGCAGGTTCAGCGCTGGAGGCGCTTCCAAAGCCTGGACGACAATCAGATTCTGCGCCTCGCCACGCGGACGAAAAGCTGTTCCCGTTTCATCGACCCAGGCGTAGCTGCCGTCTTGCTGCCACTGGATAATCGGCTGTCGTTCGGTCACGTGGACGGAGACGAGGTTTGGAAAGTCGACTCTCACGTCAACGGAGGCAAGCTCGGGATAAGCCTGAAGCGCCTTTTCCTTGATCCGGGCCGGCGTCTGCAGGAAAACCGGACGCCCATTCAATTCCAGCGCGGCTTTGATCTCTTCCGCGGGGATGCGCTGGTTGCCGGTTATCTGCGCGCTGCTTACCTGGAATTCAGGGTAAGACAAGAACAGGTAAAGGCCTGTCCCGAAGAGCAACACCAGGACGAAGGATAACAACCGCCAGCCGGGTCGGATCCTTGTGCGCGGCAGTGGCGCTGGCAACACCTGGGCCAGGGAACGCGGCAGGCTGAAGGCAGTGTTGAAGCGGCGTTTCCCGGCTTTTTTTCGGCGCTCGATACCAAACTCATTGATCACGCCCCGCGCGGTGATGGGCGGCAGTTCCCGGTAGCCGCTCTTGCTGCTGGCGCGGGACTTTCCCTTGAGCGGGCGCGACTGCTTCGTTCCTGACTTTCGTTTTTTACGCACGCTATCGGAGCGTGATGAAACTGGTTTGTCGCTCATGCTTCACTCCGGTATTCGTGCCTGGTGCGGTCACGTTCGGCTTTGCGTTCCAGGGCCAGCTCGATCAGGCGATCGATCAGCTCCGCGTAAGGCAGGCCGGTAGCTTCCCACAGCTTGGGATACATGCTGATCTTGGTAAAGCCGGGGATGGTGTTGAGCTCGTTCAGGAAGATCCTGTTGGTATCCCTTTCGAGCATGAAATCGACGCGCGCCATCCCGGCACAATCGATGGCTTTATACGCGCGGACGGCGATCTGGCGGATCAGTTCGCTCGTTTCTGCGGGTATCGGGGCAGGGATGAGCAGCCCCGATGTGCCGTCCACGTATTTTGATTCGTAAGAGTAGAACTCGCGGCTGGGTTCCACCTCGCCAGGGACGGAAGCCTGCGGATCGTCGTTGCCCAGCACGCTGACCTCGATCTCGCGCACATTTTTGATGCCGCGCTGGATCAGCACGCGCCGGTCATAGGCGGCAGCCTCGAACAGGCCTTCCTGCAGATCGGAGCGGTTGTTGCACTTGGTAATCCCGACGGAGGAGCCCAGGTTGGCAGGTTTGGTAAAGATGGGATAAGCACACATGGCTTCCGCTCTGTGGATGACAGCCTCCAGATCCTCTTCGATCTCGCGACGCAGTACGACCAGCGTGTCCACCACCGGGATGTTATTGGCGATCATCACATCCTTGAAGATGCCCTTGTCCATGCCCACCGCGGAACCGACCACGCCCGCGCCGACGTAAGCCACATCGGCCATTTCGAGCAGACCCTGCATGGTGCCGTCTTCTGAATAGGTTCCGTGCATGACCGGGAAAAAGACGTCGATGTCGGTCAGTTTTGTGTATTGGGAACCCCGCAACACGTACAGTCCACGCTCCGAGGGGTCAGGGCTAAAGATCACCTGTTGCAGGCCATCGGTCGTCTCGTTTTCCAACGCTTCAAGCGTGTCTGCACCTGTGAACCAGCGCCCATCGTGGGTGATGCCTACTTGCGTGATCTCGTATTTGTTTGCATCCATGACAGACAACACCGAACGCGCGGACATGAGCGAGACTTCATGCTCACCTGAGCGCCCACCAAAGAGGACTGCAATGCGGAGTTTGGGGTTGGTATGATCTGCCACGATTTTTTTTACCATTCGCCTATCAATTCAATTTCTAATTCCAGGTTAACGCCGAGCTTTTCGGCAACCGTTTTTTGAGCCAGATTCACGAGCTCGCGGACATCCGCCGCCTTGGTCTGGCCGTGATTTATGAAAAAATTGGCGTGCACAGGGCTGATCTCAGCGGTGCCGAAGCGTTTCCCTTTCAGGCCTGCTGCCTCGATCAATCGTCCGGCAAAATCGCCCGGCGGGTTTTTGAACATGGAACCCATGCTGGCACCCGGTGGTTGTGTGGCTCTCCGGCGTTCGCTGAACTCGTTAATTTTAACAGACACTACTTCTCTTGTGCTGTGTTCCAACCGTAATTCAGCCGAAAGTACTACTGCTTTTAAGCCACGACGTTTCAAAACCGACGTCCGGTAGCCATAGCCCATTTTTTCAACGGGCCAGTTTTCGCGGCCCTGTTCTGTCAGCAATTCGGCGTGGATGAGATTGGCGGTCATATCGCCGCCGAACGCTCCGGCGTTGCCGTACACCGCCCCGCCAACAGTCCCGGGGACAGCCGCTGCCCATTCCAAGCCCCCCAGCCCGTGGGATGCGGCCCGGCGTGCCAGGTTGGCAATCACCACGCCCGCTTCCGCATGGACCCTGGGCCGGCTTCCCTTATCGAAACGGACATTTTTGGCCCGGTTCAATACCACCACCCCGCGCACGCCCCGGTCGCTGACCAGCATGTTCGAGCCGCCGCCCAACACGATAAACGGGATGCCCAGCTCCCACAGGCGCGAAACGGTTCCGGCCAACTCGTCCCCCGATGCGACGCTCAGGAGCGCATCCGCCGGGCCGCCGATACGCGCGCTGGTATACGGCGCAAGCGACACGTTCTCTTGCAGCCGGTCGCCAAACGCGGCGCGCAGGGTGGGGAGGGGGAGGGTGGTGGGCATAAACATTATTTTGGTCCTGAGCGGAGAGCGTAGCCCGAAGTCGAAGGACAGTTGTTAGAGCGCTTCGACTTCGGTATCGCTCCGCTCAGCGAGAATACTTTAATCCTTCGCAATCAACCTGTCGATGATCCGCAGGACGGTTTCTTCATTGAGGTCCCTGGCTACCTTTTGCTTTTCTTTTTTTGTTGATGGATGGCTATTGTCATTTTCAGGATCGAGCAGGACCATCTTCAAAGCGGGCAGGATCAGGGTTTCAGATTCGAACGTGCGTTTCTTCTTTTCCTTCGGCATGGGTTCCTACCTTTCTTGTACGCCAGCCAGCACATCCGTGCTGATCTGGTCGGCATCCCCGGCGGAGAGCACCAGTAATACGTCGCCGGTTTGGAGGTTTTCAATCAAATGGTTGCTGATTTCCTTCAGGGATTCGATGTAACGCGCGGAGGCATGCGGCATGGCGCTGACGATCTCCGCGGAAGTGAATTCCTGCTTTGGCTCGCGCGAGGCATACACCTCGCTGACGATGACTTCGTCCGCTTCCTTGAAGGCGCGGCTGAACTCGGTGAAAAGCATCCGCGTGCGCGAGTATGTATGCGGCTGCCAGACGGCCCAGATGCGGCGTTCCGGGTAGCGGGCGCGCGCAGCAGCCAGGGTTGCCATGATCTCGGTGGGGTGGTGGGCATAATCGTCGATAATCGTCACGCCTTTCACCTCGCCACGTATCTCGAACCGGCGGCCTGTTCCGCTAAACTCTGCCAGAGCCTCCGCAGCCCCCTGTGCGGACAACCCGAGCAGTTCAACCACTGCCAGGACGGCCAGCGCATTGCGGACGTTGTGCACGCCCGGGACTTGTAAATCCACCCTGGCCGATGAGGGGCTGCCGGCAAGGTTCGAGGCCACATCGAAACTGTAACCTCCCAGCGAATTGGGGTTAAGCGCGCGCGCCTGGATCCAGTTCGGGCTGTTGATGGTCATCTCGCCCTGCACCGTATAACCCACCACGGCTTTGCCATCCTGGCGGGCATGGTTGATGAGCGACGCGGCTCCGCTGTCGTCGGCGCATACGATCAGGGTGCCGTCTACAGGCAGCAGGTCCACGAAGGATTCGAAGGCAGCGTACATATCTTCGAAGGCAGGGTAGATATCCGGGTGGTCGTGCTCGATACTGGTGACAACTTCGATGCGCGGCTTGAGTCCCAGGAACATCCGGTCGTATTCGTCCGCCTCGATGACAAAGACGTTGCCTTTGCCCGCGTGCGCATTAACTCCCAGGTTATTCAAAGTACTGCCGACAATGAAAGAAGGATCACGATCGAGCTCGGTCAAAACCCAGGCGATCATGGCGCTGGTTGTGGTCTTGCCGTGCGTGCCGGCCACAGCGATCCCGACCTTATCGACCATGAGCTGGCCGAGCAGATCCGCGCGTTTGTAGACGGGGATTTTTGCCAGCTCCGCAGCCCTGACTTCGGGATTGTCGTCGGGGATGGCGGATGAGCGCACCACCAAGTCGGCGCCGGTGATGTTGCGCGGGTGGTGGCCGATGTATACCGTCGCACCGGCTTTTTGCAGCTCACTGGCAAAGGGGGAGAGCACACGGTCAGAACCCGTGACGGTATCCCCACGCTCCAACAGGAGACGGGCGATTGCGGAAAGTCCGCTGCCCCCAATGCCGATGAAGTGAACTCTGGCCATAGTCAGTTAGATCATTCCTAAATAAAAACAACAAGAACAAAAATGAAAGCAAGCAGCACGGCAAAGTAGATTTCTGGCTCGTTCAGCAGTTGCGGTGGCATCCAATTCATCAAAGTTTGGACCTGGGTAAACACATCGCCCGCCGGTGGGCTGACAATGTTCGGGAATGGATAATTGGCTTGGTACATATAAAACAGAACTGTGCCGGCGACCAGGTAACCGTTAATGGCGCCCATAATGAAACCGAAGAGCGTATCCTGTAGACGTTCGCGCGTTGCGCGTGAAGCAAGGCGCGCAACACTGATGACAGTCTGGTACCCGAAGTAGACCAGCGTCAGCAGGGTCAGCGTGCGAATCCAAAATAAGGATGTGCCATCTTCGGGCAAATCTCGGACGATCGGGATATAACGGCGCAGCACGTGGTTGGTTGTCAAAGCCAGGATCACGCTAAAGCTTACCAATAACTCCTTCGCCCAGCCGCGCATCGCGCCGATCACGGCAAACAGGAGAACGTACATCCAGAATACATAAACGATACTCATCATAGGCTTTTTACTCCGGCCAGTTCGACGATTTGGCTGGCAATTGCCCGGGCAGCATCCGGTTTTGACAGGGAGCGCATAGCAGCTTTCATGCTCTTGCGTTTTCCGGGGTTTTCGAGCAAAACCCTGATCGTATCGAGCAGTTCCTCCTGAAGCCGGCTGTCGTCCAGGATCACCGCGGCGCCGTGCTGGGCCAGGTAACTGGCATTGACCTTTTGATAGCGCCAGGCATACGGATAGGGGACCAGAATTGCAGGTAACTCGAAGAACGGGAATTCACCCAGGATGGAGGCGCCCGCCCGTGATACAACCAGGTCGGCAGATGCCAGCGCCTTGCCCATCTCGTGCAGGTAAGGGAAGGTGTGATAGCGCTTCTTTTGCGCGGACGTCAGGCTTGTTTCCGCTTCGGCAATATCGTCCCAGTCGAGCTGGCCGCTGATATGCACCACTTCCGCTATTGCCAGCAATTCAGGCAGGCGAGCCAGCACCGCCTGGTTGAGGGAGCGCGCTCCCTTGCTGCCTCCAAAGATCAAGACCGTGGGTTTATTGGATGAGAGTCCCAGGGCGGTACGGGCCTGATAGCGCTCCCAGTTCGAAAGATCCGGGCGAAGCGGATAGCCGGTTATGATGGCGCTTTTGTTGAAATAGCGTTGTGAATCAGGCGCGGTCACGGTGATCCGGTCTGCGAAGCGCGACAGGGATTTGAGCGCCAGCCCGGGTTCGATATCCGGAACGTACAGCAAAGTAGGGATGCGTCGCCCGGCGAACGCCATGGGAACCGCAACGTACCCGCCGGTAAAGAAGAGCACATCCGGGCGGAACCCGCGCAGGATGCGCCTGGAGGCCAGCACGCCCCTGGACAGTCGCAGCAGGTTGCCTGGCATCTCGCGCGTGCTGATACCGTGCACGCCGGCAGCCGGAATTAAACGATAGGGTAGCCCTGCGCGTTTCACCAGGTCTGCCTCCATACCGCCTTCGCTACCAACCCATAGCGTTTCCACGTCCGCGTGCAGGGACGTGAGAGCACTATGAACGGCGAGCGCGGGATACACGCCGCCGCCGGTTCCGCCAGCGCAAATCAACAACCGCACCGAATGACCTCCAGTCGTTCCCTTCCTCGACAGTCATGCCAGACTGCCGCGAGATGTTCAATAAAATGCCGATCGCTCCTAATGAGACTACCAGGTTCGAGCCGCCTGCGCTGATGAACGGCAGGGCGTTGCCCGCAAAGGGCATCAGACCGACCATCACTGCCATATTGATCAGGGCTTCGAGCCCGATCCACAGCGCCAGGCCGGAAGCCAGCAATGTGCCCAACATATCGGGCGCGCGACGGGCGATCACCATCCCGCGCCACACCAGTGAAGTATACAGGCCGATCAATATCACCGAGCCGATCAGCCCCAGTTCCTCTGCAACGACCGCGAAGATGCTGTCGGTGGGCGGGACGGGCAGGCCGAGCAGCTTGGTCCGGCCCTGGCCGATACCTGTGCCGAATATCCCGCCGTTGACGATTGCTTCGAACGAACGGCGCACGTGGTACGAAGCCTGGGTGGGGTCTTTGATGCCGTTGAGAAAATCGGCCACGCGCTCCGCACCCGTCGGGCTGATCCGGACCACCAACCAACCCATTAGCACTGCAGCGATCAGTAGCAGAGCGATCTGTTTCAAGTCGCCACCTGCCAGGAAGAAAAGCAGCCCGCCAAGCAAGAGCACCGTCCCTGCGGCGCTCAGGTCAGGTTGCAGGTAGATCAGGCCACCGACGATACCCAGGATCATGCCCAGCGGGATCAGACCAAGTTGAATATCCTGCAAGTTTTGGCGTTTGGAAAACAACCACACGGCCAGGTAAATGATCGAAACCAGCTTGGCAAGTTCCGATGGCTGAACCGAGCCATCAAAGAAGGCCCGCTTGGCATTGAAACGGATTTCGCTTAATAACAACACGCTGACGAGCAGGAGGATGGTCAGGGCCATGGCCACAAGCACAAAAGTGCGCCAGCGGTGGTAGTTAAAGTTGGCCAGGATGGCAGCGCCTAAAATTCCTAAACCCAGCCATACAACCTGCCGGTTGAACATTTGCATCGGGTCGCCATATGCGCCCAGAGAAAAATCCCAGGAGGCCGAATAGAGCATTGCCATCCCCATCACCAGTAAGGCCACCACCGTCAACAGCAGGGGGACATCTATGCCAACCCTTTGTGCGGCCGCTTTTTCACGATTGCGGGCCGAAGCACGACGACGATCTTTTACTAAAGTTCCTGTACCCATTTTCTAAACCATTCTCCTCGCTCGGCGAAGTCGTTAAATTGATCAAAACTTGTGCCGCCCGGTGAAAGCAGGACAACATCACCGGGCTCGGCAAATTCCGCTGCCTGGCGGACCGCCTCTTGCAGGCCATCGCTACGCTGGACGCTGTACGGCCGCTTCTCTCCGGAATTTGGGCCTGCTAGCGCAGCCAGGATTTTGTCCGCCGCCTGGCCGAACACCACGACATGATCGACCCGTTCCCGTACCAGTTCGGCTAAACCTTCCCAGGGCAGGTTTTTGTCCCTGCCGCCCAGCATCAGGATGATGGGCTCGTCAAACGAGCGGATGGCAGCCATCGTGCGCTCCGGGGCAGTGGCAATCGAATCGTTGTACCATTTCACACCGTGCAGTTCGCGGACCAGTTCCAAACGGTGCGGCACGCCGTGGAACTGCTCAATGGCTTCCAGCATGGCGTCCAGGCTCAACCCGGCGGCATGACCGATGGTGATCGCGGCCAGTATGTTCAGGCGGTTGTGGTCGCCGCGTAAATGGATGGCGTTTTGAATAGGCAGCAGGATGTAGGCGTCGCCGTCCCGCAGATGATAAAGCCCATCGCTGACATACGTACCGGATTGTTCGATAGACAGGGTGCTCAACCCGAAAGATAGCAGCCTGCCTTTGACGCGGTCACGCAAGTTCCAGGCCCCGGGATCGTCCCGGCCTAAGACTGCCACGTCCTCTTTCGTTTGAAAGTCCAGGATGCGTGCCTTGGCAGCGGTATAGTCTGCCATCGTGCCGTGACGGTCCAGATGATTCGGCGTGATGTTCAAAATAGCGGCCACGTTGGGTGAAATGCTCATCTGGTCGAGCTGGAAACTGGAGATTTCCAGAATGGCCAGATCATCCTCGCGTATCTCGTCCACGTAGTTGAGGAGCGGGTCGCCGATGTTGCCACCAACCCAGGCGCGCCCTGTTCTGTCTGCATAGGACGCTTTGGCCATTTCACCGAGCAGCGCCGTGGTAGTCGTCTTGCCAGCTGAGCCGGTGATACCGGCCGTTTTGCAGGGGGCAACTTCCATGAATATCTGCGTGTCGTTCGAGAGCGGGATGCCGCGGATTTGAGCCTCAGCCACGATGGGCAAGGTCAGCGGAACGCCGCCGGAGAGACACACCATATCGGTTTGGTCGAGCAAATCCAGCGGGTGGCCGCCCAGAGCCCAGTCGATGGGCAGACCGGCCAGGGCCTGGTGGGCAGGTTCAAGTTCCGTTTCGCTGCGTTTGTCGGACAGGGTCACGCGCGCGCCATGCTTCACCAGCCAGCGCGCCAGCGCCTGTCCCTGGCGGGCGGCTCCCAAAATGAGTACGCGTTTCCCGGCCCAGTCTCGCATGATTACACCAGCGTCAACCCGATCCCGAGCATGGCGGCCAACAGCCCTATCAACCAGAAGCGTTGCACAACCTGCGTTTCGCTCCAGCCAATGAGTTCGAAGTGCAGGTGCAGGGGCGCCATCTTGAAGAGGCGCTTGCCCTTTGTCAACTTGAAATAGCCTATTTGGAGTGTGACACTCAGCGCCTCGCATAAGGGAATAACCCCGATGACCAGCAGCAGCGGCCACTGACCGGTCATCAGCGCGACAACGGCCAGTGTCGCACCCAGGGATAGCGAACCGGTGTCGCCCATGAACAGTTCAGCCGGGTGGACGTTGAACCACAGGAAACCGAAGATGGCGCCAACCAGCGTGAAACAGAAGCGCGCCAGGTAAATTTGTCCCTGGATAAGGGCGATGCCGCCGTAGGCGGCAATGGCAGTGGCGGCGATCAGGCCGGCCAGCCCGTCCAGCCCGTCGGTGAAGTTCACCGCGTTGGACTCGCTCACGATGATGAAAGCGGCAATGCCAATGTAGACATAATCGTTCAAGTCGATGCCGCCCGGAATGTTGACGCCCGGGATGTAGATCTCGGGCACATCGAGCATATACTTCAGCACCCAGGCTGTTCCAAAACCCATCAAAACCTGTGCGCCAAATTTTACGCGGGCGGTCATGCCCTCGCCGCGGCGCTTGCCACGTAAGCCCTGCCAGTCGTCGATTGCGCCGAGGGTGCCGAACCCGACCATGACGAACAAAGGAACCAACACAGATCGGCCAACCACATCCAGGCCCATGAGTGCAACTGCGTTAAGCAGTACGGTCAGCAGCAGCACGGGTAGGATGAACATGACACCGCCCATGGTGGGAGTGCCCATCTTAACGTTGTGATGACCGGGCTCTTCCACCCGAATGAGCTTGCCGATCTTGAAATAGCGCAAGATGCGCAGCAAGGGTCCACCCCAGATGACGGTCATCATGAACGCTAGCCCGGCCAGGCTGAGCGCCAGGGTTGTGTCTTTCACGGTCTAACCTCCAGAACGTTAACGATCCGGTCCATGTGCAACCCGTGTGAGCCTTTGATCAGCACAGAATCGTTTTTTGCCAAATTCTGATTAAGCCAATCTATGATCTGGTCCAGTTCTTCGAATTCCAGAACTGATGATTTCTTCATCCCCGAGCGACGGGCAGCTTCGGCAATCATATGCCCGCGAGTCCCCAACGTGAGCAGGGAATCCGCCACCTGGGCGGCGCGCAGCCCGACCATTTCATGCCCCTGGCGCTCATATTGACCAAGTTCGAGCATATCCCCCAGCACAGCGATCTTGCGCCCATCCAGCTCGTCGAGCAGGTTCAATGCAGCCAGCATGGATTCGGGCGAAGCGTTATAGGTGTCGTCGAGGATCAAGGCGCCGGTCTTGCTGCGCACAGCGACCAGCCGCAGCTGCGTATGTCCCTGGTTGAGGCCGTCGAAGATCTCCTGCCAGGTCAGACCTTCCACCAGTCCGACGGCTGCGGCGCGCAGCGCAGTGTGGACGGAATGCCGCCCGATCAATGGAACGCGAGCGTACAAGGTCTCGCGTTGATAGTGCAGGCGGAAACGGATGCCTTCCAGCCCCTGGCCCTCGACGTTATCGGCCCAAAGGTCTGCTTCCGAGGAAAGCCCGTAGAAGAAGACCTGTGCGCGCGTTTTCTCTTCCATTTTGCGTACCCAGGGATCGTCGAAGTTCAGGATGGCCACGCCGTCCTCTGGCAACGCCTGAACGAGCTCGGACTTTCCCTGCGCGATGGCTTCTTGTGAGCCGGCCCGCTCGGCATGGACGGTCCCAACGTTGGTCACCACCCCGACTTGCGGCTGGGCGATGTCGCACAGGAACGCGATCTCTCCCGGAACGTAAAAACCCATCTCTAACACAGCGCGCTGGTAACCCGGGCTCAGTCTTAAAATAGAAAGCGGCAGGCCGATTTCGTTATTCAAGTTACCGGGGCTTTTCAAGGTGCGGTAGCGCTGGCTGAGCACTTCTGCGACCAGCTCTTTCGTGGTCGATTTGCCCACGCTGCCTGTAATCCCGATCACGCGCAAGTCCAGCTTGCGACGCCAGAAGCGGGCGATCTGCTGTAACGCGGAGAGCGTATTTTCAACCCGCAGGCAGAGGGGGGAAGCCAGTTCTGGGATGGAATCGGCGTTCAGGCCGGCGCGCAGGTCCAGGGTGCGGAAAGATTCGTCCACTTCCTTTTGGATCAGAGCGAAGGACGCCCCGCGTTTGAAAGCTTCGGCCAGGAAATCGTGACCGTCTACATGCTCGCCCGGTATGGCAACGAACATCGAACCGGGGATGACCTGACGCGAGTCAATTGCTGCCTCAGTGATCACCGGTGTGTTTCCCTCCGGGCGGTAGTTGGTCAAGGATTGAAGCGCGTCAGCCAGTGTTAGCATGTCAGTTTCTACCGTGCAGCCGTATTTAGCCGCACGGAATCGGGCGGAATATCGAGCAGGATGACGGTTTTTTGGGCCACTTCCGAAAAAACGGGCGCGGCTGTTTGCGAACCCCAGGGAGAAGCAGTGGGGCGTTCGAGCCAGACATAGATCATGAACTGTGGGTCATCCACCGGTCCCCAGCCGATGAAGGAAGCATTCGTCTGGTTGAAATCGTAGAAGCCAAACGGGGTGGGGATCTGGGCTGTGCCGGTCTTGCCGGAAATCCGATAGCCGGGTACCAATGCTGCGGAGGCTTCGTTTTCGAGCGAAACCGCTAATATCTCGTTCAGGGTCGCCGCGGTTTCAGTCGTGATGGGTGAACCGGCATATTGCGGCGGCACGTTGAACTGGTGCCCATCGCGCAGCATGGCGTACAGGGTGTGTGGGGTGACCATACGCCCCTGGTTGGCAATCGCCGAAGCAGCCGTCATGATCTGGAGCGGGGTGGCAGAAAGACCCTGGCCGAACGAATTCGTGCCCAGGTCCACCGGATACCAGTCTGCATCTCCCGGAACCTTGAGCCTGCCTGCGGCCTCACCGGACATGTCCACGCCTGTCAGACGGCCGAAACCAAAACGGTTCATATAACCGTAGAAGTTTTGTGGACCAAGCTGGATGGCAACCCATGTCAGGCAGACATTAAGCGAATGTTGTAGACAGCCGACCATGTTCTGCACGCCCCAGGCTTTTTGGTCCCAGTTTCTGATGGTAACGCCGCCAATTTGGATTTCCCCTGTATCCAGGAAGGGGGTGTTTGGTGTAACCAGGCCGGTATCCAATGCGGCGGCCATTGTAAAGATCTTCGTAACCGAGCCTGGCTCGTATGGCATACCAATAGCGCGGTTGTATTCGCTGGCGTTATTGAAGATTGCACCGTAATTTTCGAAATGATTCAAATCCATACGCGGGGTGGCTGCCATTGCCAGGATTTCGCCGTTTTGAGGATCCATGACGATGATCGTCCCATGCTGCGCGCCGTATTCGTTCAATGAGTAATCCAGGATATCTTCTACAGCATCCTGCAGGTCGCGGTTAATGGTCAGGATCAGGCTGGTACCGTTTGGCACACGCGGAATTTCCACAGCCTGGTTGGGATCATTCGGCACCCATACCCTGACGGGATTACCTGCCAGCAAATCGTTGTACTTTTCTTCCACACCAAAATAGCCGCGACCCTCGCGGTTTACAAACCCAAGAATATTGGATGCCAGCGCTGTCTCAGGATAACTGCGTTTCAGACGCGGGTTGAATTCCAGGCCTGCCAGGCTGGGGGTTGGTTCTTCCGCTTCATTCAGTTCCTTTTTGAGCTCCTTTAAATGAGCCACCGCTTCCGAAGAGGCGAAATTATCCACGACCAAATAAGAGATACCGGGGGGCGGGTTGAGAATATCAGTAAAAACCTGGTCATAACTTTTACCCAGGTTTACGCTGATAGCCATTGCCACGCTGTGAGGATCGATTACATTGATTAAGTCAACCCCAACTTCGTAGACGGTTTGGTTTCCTGCCAGCAGGTGGCCGTTGCGGTCATAGATTTCGCCGCGTTCCGGATAAAATGTCCTGTATCCCCCTCTGAAGGTGTCGGCCTGCTCCCGGAAAGCCTCAGCTTCGGCGCTGGCTTGGATGCGTACCATTTGCAGGATCACCAGGACGGCAACAACCGCCATGATACCGTTCAACAACATCGAACGCCATGCGTATTGTTGTCTCATCTTAACCCTCTGCCGGGCGTCTGGAGACGCTCGCCTAACCAATCCAACAGCGATTGGGTGTATTCGGGTGAAGTACTGGGCGCGCTGGGTTGCAATTCAGGAGCGGCCGCCAGTGCTGCGGCTTTCGGCGCTATGTAACCAGGCACATACAAATATTCCACTTCTTCCGCCTTCATTGGTCGGAACCCGAGTTCGCGCGCTCGTCTTTGTGTCTCGTAACTGGAAGTGAGACGCGCGAGTTCGGTCTGCAGGTCGGCGTTGGTGTGCTCGGTTGTGATGATTGCCAGGCGCAGGTCCTGGATTTCACGGCCAACGATCGCAGCCTCAGAAGTGACCATTAAATACAAAGTCGCGATCATCGCGAAACCCAGCACGATTAAAAGAAAAATGCTCACCCATTGGCGCTGAACGCGCCAGGGAGCTTGAGAATAAGCATGGTTCAAACGGTTAGTTGTATTCATGATGACCTTTGAATTTGGGCGATGGTCATCGCTATCCTTGCGAGGGTTGATCCTTTGCAAGGATAATGATTTATAGTTTTTCTACAACGCGCAGTTTTGCACTCCTTGCCCTTGGATTGGCTTCGATCTCGGCCTCACCAGGGGTGATTGGCTTTCTGGAAATTTCTTTTAGCGTTGCTATATGCCCGCAGGTGCAGATGGGTTGCCTGGGTGGGCAGATGCAGTCACGGCTTTCCCTGCGGAAATACTCTTTGACGATGCGGTCCTCCAGCGAGTGGAAGGAGATGATCGCCAGCCTCCCGCCGGACTTCAGGGCTGCCACCGCCTGGGGGAGAAAGGTATCCACCCGGTCCAGTTCCTGGTTGACTGCGATGCGCAGGGCCTGGAACGTCTGCGTGGCGGGGTGAATGCGACCTCTGCGAGGCAGGACGGATTCGATAACGGCAGCAAGCTGAAGGGTGGTCTGCAGCGGCCGCGCTCTGACGATAGCCCGTGCGATACGCCGGGAGGCGCGTTCTTCGCCATAGTCATAGATCAGGTCGGCCAGCTCATCTTCCGGCAGCGAGTTAACCAGGTCAGCCGCTGTGGTGGGGGAGGCCGGGTCGAAACGCATGTCCAGCGGGGCATCATGCTGGAAGGAGAAGCCGCGTTCCGGCGTGTCCAGCTGCATCGAGGAAAGCCCCAGGTCCAACAGGATCCCATCCACTTCCTGCCAGCCAACTTCACGTAACGTTTCGGTGAGAGAGTCGTAGGAGGCCTGCATCAGACGGGCGCGCTCGCCGTAAGGAGCCAAGGTCTTACGAGCGAGCGCTAACGCCTGCGGGTCTACGTCCAGCCCCAACAAACGTCCGTCTGGTGCGCAGGCCTCCAAAATTCCGCGGGCATGACCGCCCGCGCCCAGTGTGCCGTCTACGTAAAGCCCTTTGTTTTTGGGCTGCAACGCGAGTATAATTTCATGGTAAAGAACAGGTTGGTGCGGCGAGTGTGCCATAGCCGCTCTAGCCGGTAATCTGGCCGAAGAGGTCCAATGTTGAGAAGCGCTGGTTTGTGGCTTCGGTGTCCTGGATGCCGTCCATTTGTCTGTTCCACTCTGCCGGCGTCCAGATCTCGATATATTTGCCCTGACCTGCTACAATAGCTTCGCCATCGAAGCCGGCATATTGACGCAGGTTCAGCGGAACCAAAATACGCCCAACTCTATCAAGCTCCACCTGGTAGGCAGTTGAGAGGATCATGCGGCGCAACATACGGGCAGCGGGATCAGCCAGGTTCATGGCATTGATACGTTCATAAACCTGCCCAAAGTAGGCTTCTGTCATGACCATCAGACAGCGGTCGAAGCCTTGAGAGATGAAAGCGCCATTTTCCAGCAATTGACGGAAGGGCGCCGGGATCATCAGGCGACCTTTCTCGTCGAGGTTGTGCTGGAACTGTCCTAAGAACATTAGTTCTATATCTCCAATTAACAGGCGAACGCCGGGGCCACCGGCGCTCTTACCACTTTGTACCACTCTTTCCCACATTATACGGGTTTTTGGGACAAAATGCAAGTAGGGTATTCCCCTTATCCCACCCAAATAGTACTTTTGATTCATTCTATATGTCAAAAACCCCCACTTTCTCCCTCCAAGAGTCGCAAAATTGGGTAGACTACGCCCTGCTGGATAGCGGTGATGGCCTGAAACTGGAGCGTTTTGGACCATATACATTTGTCCGTCCGGAAGTGCAGGCCATGTGGTCGCGTTCACTGCCGGAGAAGGAATGGGCACAGGCACATGCGGTTTTCCAGCCGACGGGCGAGGAGAGCGGCGGGCATTGGAAGTTCCATAAGAAAGTGGCGGAGAGGTGGGAGATGAAATACAAGCTCGCCTCCAGCCTCTTATCCCCGGGAGCTATCTCGCCCCGTCAGACTCCTGAAGGGAAAGGGGAGCGCTTACGTTTTTGGGCGATGACCACTCCAGGGAGGCATCTGGGCGTTTTTCCGGAGGTTGCCACGCACTGGGATTGGACAATAGAACATATTTTGAAGCGCGAAGAAAGCAGGGATCGCAGGAAAAAAAGTAAAGATGGATCTGCGGTCAGAGTTCTTAATTTGTTCGGTTATACAGGCCTGGCGACATTGGCGGCAGCGGCGGTAGGAGCACAGGTGACGCATGTGGATGCTTCGAAAAAAGCCGTGACCTGGGCGCGTGACAACCAGACTTTGTCCGGGCTGACGGAGAAACCCGTCCGCTGGATCGTGGACGATGCGCTCAAGTTCGTTCAGCGCGAGGCGCGGCGGGGGAACAAGTACGAGGGTATCCTGCTCGACCCGCCCAAGTTTGGGCGCGGCCCGAAAGGCGAAGTATGGGAAGTATATAAGTCGTTGCCCGATTTGCTCGATGCCTGTCGTCAGGTTTTGAGCGAGAACCCATTGTTCGTTGTGGCGACGGTCTATGCGGTCAAGGCTTCCGCGATCCATATAGGACAGGCTCTGCAGGAAATGATGTCAAAATTTGAGGGGATTGTCGAAAACGGCGAGTTAGTGACACGCGAACAATCTGCCGGGCGGTTGTTGTCGCAAGCTGTCTATGCAAGGTGGTCGTTCGGGGAGTAGAGCTGTGGGAGTGAAACAAAAAGTTATTGAGGGTTTTCAAAAAATATTTGGAGAAAAGCCAGCTATCCTGGTCCGTGCGCCGGGGCGGGTAAATCTAATCGGTGAGCATACCGATTACAACGACGGCTTTGTCTTACCTATGGCGATAAACCGGGCTGCCTGGATTGCGTTACGTCCGCGGGATGACCGTAGGCTGCAAATTTATTCACTTGACTACCAGGAAACGGCAGAGTTTTCGTTAGATGATTTACACAAAGGGGAAGGGTGGGTGGAGTATATCAAGGGAGTGGCAAATGAATTGAATTTTGCACGCTTGCAGGTCAAAGGTTGGGACGGCGTTTTGGGCGGCGATGTGCCGAATGGCGCAGGGTTATCATCTTCTGCGGCGGTGGAAATGGCCGCAGCGCGCGCTTTTGCTGCAGTTTCCGGCTTCAACTGGGAACCAGCTCGCATGGCGCAAATTGGACAGCGGGCTGAGAACCACTGGGTGGGCGTAAACTGCGGCATCATGGACCAGATGGCCAGCGCGGCGGCGCAGGCGGGACATGCCCTGTTCCTGGATTGCCGTTCGCTGGAGTACGAACAGGTCCCATTACCGAATGAGGTGGTTGTGGTGGTAATGGACACGTCCACGCGACGGGGCTTGGTCGATTCAGCCTACAACGAGCGCAGGGCACAGTGTGAGGCGGCAGCGAATTTCTTCGGCGTGCCCGCTTTGCGGGATGTCAGCCTGGAAGAATTTCAAGCAAAAAGGGACGAATTAAAAAATACCGTCATGCGCCGGGCACGGCACGTGATCACCGAGAACCAGCGCGTGCTGGATGCGGTTGCCGCCATGCGCGCAGGCGATTCGCAGATACTGGGACATTTATTCAATGAAAGTCACGCCAGCCTGCGGGACGATTTCGAAGTGACGAACGAGGCTTTGAACCAGATTGTGGCTGCGGCCCAGAGACAGTCTGCCTGCTATGGCGCGCGCATGACCGGTGCGGGATTTGGCGGATGTGCGGTGGCTCTGGTGGAACGGGAGAAGGCGGATGCTTTTATCAGTGCCGCATCGAAAGAATATCGCCGACATTCCGGCCTGGAAGCGCTGTTCTATATTTCTCAGGCAGCAGAGGGGGCCGGACTGGTGGCGCAATAGCAGATTGAACTCGCCATGCCAGGGAGAGCGGACTTACTTCCAAAATTGGGGCAAATACTCTTTATAGGTTGTCAGATAATCATCCAGGATTTGCTTGGCTACACGGATGTCTGTGATCATCGGGTCGAGCAGCAGGCTCTGCAGGGCTTTCTCCCGGTTACCTTCGATTGCGGCATCTACGCAGAGCTGGCCTACGGTGATCTCGCGGCGCAGGAGTTCGGCCACCGGTTCGGGCAGCGCGCCCACATGGACCGGGTTCACGCCCACGCTGCTGACATGGACCGGCGTCTCGACCGTAGCTCCCAACGGCAGGTTCGCAATCTGACCGATGTTTGGCCTGTTCGCGGCAGCATGGTAGTGTGAGCCTCCCCCGGCGAGGTTCTCGATCATCTCGAGCGCGCCTTCTGAATCGGTATCCATCAAGCTGTCGATGATCAGGCGCCCGTCGGCCATCTCGTTGAGGCGGTCGAGGCTGAAATCGCGCATCCCCGACCATAAATCCCAATCATACAGGCGGATGTTATAGCGCTCCCAGGGTTTGGTAATGGGATCGCACACCCAGGGCAGGTATTCGCACAGGTGTGTGTCGCCCGGGACGGGGAAAAGACCGAAGGCATCGAACACGTCCCTCGTGAGCGGTTCAAAGTTGGGGTCGAGGGAGGCGAAGCGTTCCCTGAAACGCGGATACAAATTCTCGCCGGTTTCCCTGTCTCGGATGTGCAAGATCCAGGTGAAGTGGTTCAGTCCGGCAGCCGTAATCTCCACCCGCGGCAGAACTTGTTGGATGACCTGGGCGCGTAGGGCATGGTGCCTCAAGTCTGCGTGCATACCCTCAATGCCAGCCGGCACTTCGATATCCAAATCCTCTGCTAATGTTATTCCCACAAAAGCGTAGCCGACATAAATCTGGTGACAAAGACCGACTGTCCTGATCTCGCTATGGCGGTTGACCGCGTCACAGATGCGCGTCATCGGGTTGGTGAAATTGATCAACCAGGCATCAGGGCAGATCTGCTCCATATCCCGCACGATTTCCATGAGCGGGCCGATGTTGCGCGCGGCATGGGCAAAGCCGCCGGGGCCGCCATTCTCGGCGTAAGGCTGGCGCACGCCATACTTACGCGGGATCTCGTAATCGGATCTCCACAGGCCCTCCCGCGGACCGACTTCGATGGCCGAAACGATGAACTCCGCGCCTTCGAGCGCTTCCTTGTGTTGGGTATGAGCGCTGATCGTGAAGTTCGCATCCCACTCGGCGTTCAGCCTGTTCGCCAGGCGATGGACGATATCCAGGCTTTTGGGGTTCCTGTCAACCAGCGCGAGCGTGGAGCCGCACAACAGCTTGGAGCGGAGCAGGGCGGAAAGTGTGTTTTCGCCGAAGGAGGCGCTGCCCGCGCCGATGACAACAATCTTGGTGGGGAGGGTCATATGATTCTCTTAATTCTGCTTATATTGAATAGATTATAAGCAACTATATCAAATCAGCGTGTTTTGTGAATGGTGCTTTTATGCTAATTCCGGATCGAAAAGCGCTGCGATGTTTTGATCGCGCTATGTCGGTGAGCAAAACGAATATCGCTTCACAGGAATCAAAAAGGAGACTGAACACGGGCAGCCTCCTTTAAACATAGCCTTGTGCGAGATATCATCTCGCATCACTCTACTATAATTTCTACATCCGCGCTCATGCCCCAGAGCAGGGCGTCGGGTTGTTCATCTAATTGGATGGTCACCTTGAAGACCACGTCCCCGCCGATGGTACCCGAGATGGGCGCGATGGCAGTTACTTCTCCCTCAAACTCCTGGTTGAGCGCTTCAACATAGACCGTAGCAGGCTGGCCGATCTCAACTGCGGCCACGTTGAGTTCGCTCAGATCGCTGGTTTCGATCTGCAACTCGTCCAATTTTGCCATCCAGATGACGACCTGCCCGGGATTGACGTATTCGCCCGGCTGGACTTCCACGGAAATGACTGTGGCTGCAAAAGGCGCGACCAGGGTGGTCTGCATAAACTCAGCGCGGGCAGTATCCAGTGATCTTTGGACCGTGATAAGTTGCTGCTCGGCCAGCTCGCGTCTCTCTGGGGGGCGGTTCGTGCGCGGTAATTCCCAGTATGCGTAGTCGAATTCCGCTGATCGGAGGGCTGCTTCCGCCTGCAAGAGGCCATATTCCAGCTCGGGGGAGCTCAGGGTGGCCAGGGTCTGCCCGGCTTCGACCACGTCTCCCTTTGCGACGGTCACTTCCTCGACCGGGCCGGGGATGAGGAAGCTCAAGCGTGCTTCCTGCACAGGCGCGACCTCGGCGGAGGCTTTTACGCTTGTGATTTCGGAAGGAGCCGTATCCAGCGTGACAGGCGGGATGGGTGTGGCGGTCGCCGCCGGAGCGCAGCCTGCAATAAGCAGGGCGATGCTCACCACAGAGACCAATGCCCGTACTAACCGGGCCAGGGAGTACACGGAGATTTTCATTTTGTTACTCCGTCTGGATTTCTACTTCGGCGCTCATGCCCCAGCGCAGGCCGGCGGGCTGTTCGTCCAGTTCGATGGTCACCCGGTAGGTCACGTCGCCGCCCACGGTCTCGGACTGGCGGTCGATGTCTACAACTTCCCCGGGGAAGGACTCGTTCAAGGCGTCAATGAAGACGCTGGCCTTCTGCCCGGTCTGCACGGCGGGGATGTCGCGTTCGCTCAGGTCGGTGGTCTCGACCCGCATGTGATCCAGGTCAGCGATCACGAAGATGACCCGGCCGGGGTTGGCAGTTTCGCCGGGAGCGGCATCCACAGAGATGACCGTCCCCGAGACCGGAGTTGTCAGCGTGGCTTGATCCAGCGTGGCTTTGAGCTGGTCTACGACGGCCTGGGCGCGTTCTACATCTGCCAGCGCGGCGTCTATGCGTTCATGCGCGTTACCCACACCTACCCGCCGCAGATAACGGACGTTGGTCTCAGCGGTGACTACACCGGCTTCGGCCTCGGCGATGCGGGCTTCGATGATGGTTGTATCGAGCGTGGCCAAGACCTGACCTGCGCTGACGGATTCGCCAACCGCCACTTCCACGGTTTTGACCGTGCCGAGCAGGGGGAAACTAAGGTTGACCGAGTCCACGGGCCGGACTTCGGCCGAGGCGATGATGCCATCTCCTAACATGGAAGCAGGTGAACCCGAGTCCGAGCCGCTGGCGTCCAATGAGACGGTTGGGATCGGGGTTGGGGCAGCGGCCTGGCCGCAGGCGGTTAGTGCGAGGGTCAGCGCCAGAAATAATGTCCAGATTGTTGGCTTCATTCGTTTTTCCTTCGAGGGTGCGTACCCTATGGGCATAATATCGCACCTGGTTTAGCGGATTGGTTCGAATGCAATGACATTCCGTTTAAGTGGTTTTTCTCAAGAGAAGGTGCGACGCACATCGTTCAGTTTTTGGTATCAGCAACGATCAAACCATCTTGCAGGGTGACAATCCGTTTGGCGTACTTGATGACGCGCGGGTCGTGGGTGGCAAAGACAAAGGTGGTTCCGGTCTCATCGTTGAGTTTTTTCATGATGCCCATCACCTGCTCGCCGTTCTCGGTATCGAGGTTGGCGGTAGGCTCGTCGGCCAGGATCATCTTGGGGCTGGTGGACAGGGCGCGGGCCACGGCCACGCGCTGCTGCTGGCCGCCGCTGAGCTGGTCAGGGCGATGGTGAGAATGGCTGGTCATATCGACGGCATCGAGCAGTTCCATCACGCGCTGTTTGCGCTGCGCGGGAGTCTTCCCGTTGAGCAGCAGAGGCATCTCCACGTTTTCGTAGGCGGTGAGGGTGGGAATCAATGCGAAGAACTGGAACACGAAACCGATCGTTCCTTTGCGAAGGTCGGCGCGCTGGTTGCGGTTGAGATTGGTGGTCTCTTTGCCGGTAATGACAACCCGCCCGGAGGTGGGCTGGTCGAGACAGCCGATGAGCTGTAAAAGGGTGGTCTTGCCGGAACCGGATGGGCCGACCAGGGCGGTGAATTCCCCGCTTTCGATGGTCAGGCTGACGCCGTTCAAGGCGCGGGTTTCCACCTCGCCGATTTTGTAAACACGGGTGACATCTGTCAACTTAGCGACTTCCATGATAATTCTCCTTTAGTTTGCGCCGTGCAAGGCTTCGACCGGTTCCATGCGGGAGGCCAGCCGGGCCGGATAAAGTGAAGCGAGCAGGGTAATAATGAATGATGTAATGGTCAAATTGATGGTATCTTGCAGGGTCAGGTACGCATAGATCCGGTCTTCGAAGATCATGCCGGAGACTCCCAGGTCACCAAAATAGATGCCATATGTACCGAAGTAGGCGGCCAGCGCTCCGCCAATGATCAGGCCAACCCCAATCCCGCCGGCAGCCAGCAGGCTTGCTTCTACCAGAAACAGGGTAGTGATCTGGCGGCCTTTCATGCCAATGGCGGTCAGGATGCCGATTTCGCGCGTGCGCTCGAAAACGGACATGACAAGCGTATTGACGATGACCGTGGCGGTAACGCCCAGGATGATCAGGTTGATAAACATGATGTAGGCGTTCGAAAACTGGTCGATCAAAACGAGCAGCTCGTTTAGCTCCGACCAGGTTTTGACCTGGATATTGTTGGGGCCCCGGATCGCGGCAGCAACCGCATCGGCCTGTTCACGGTCATGCAGCAGGACGAAGATGAAGCTGGCATGATCGCCCGCGCCTGAGAAAGACTGCGCTTTGGCAAGCGGCAGGAAGACGATGCCTTTATCGTAATTGGTCGATCCGGTGGAAAAAATCCCACGTACGGTAAACATTTGCTCGTCCACGCTGCCGTCTGAGGTGTTCACCAACAGGTTGATCTGGTCGCCAACTTTTAGACCCAGGTTTTCTGCCAGGGGGGAGCCGATCAGGATCCCTTCACGGTCGTCTGCGGTCAGGAATTCACCGGCCATCACGCCCTGCCGGTAGATGGCGTTCGCTTCTGAAGCGGGGTCGATGCCCATGACCTGGACACCGCTTGACTCGGCCCGGATGGAAACGATTCCGCTGGCGACCAGGCGCGGGGTGGCGTCCTGGACCTGGTCCAGCGCTTCGATCTGCGCCGCGACCTGCTCCGGTTTTTCGACCAGATACTCCCAGGCGACGCTGAGCTTGTCGGGGTTATAGTCCGCAGCCCGGACCTGGAGATGGCCGCTATCCAGACGCAGGGTGGATTCCATCGATCCGCGCATCTCGCCCTTAAAGAAAGCAGCGACAAACAACAGCAAGGCCAGTCCCATGGAAAGGGCCAGAGCCGAAAGAATCGAGCGGCGGCGGTTGCGGCCCAGGTTGCGGTAAGCCATTTTGAATAGGTTGGTCATTGATTTTTCTCCGAAACCTGACAGGTTTCAAATGGAATGCACCGGTTGAGCTAATTCGCGTTGGAAAAGTTGCGAATTGACAAATCCCT
>JAABUE010000021.1 GCA_011389535.1 Anaerolineales bacterium | reverse complement strand
GACTGAAAACCGCGCTCAACGGCTGGTGCTGCGGGCAGGCTTGTTCGCACATACCACAGCCCGCGCACGAAAGAAGCCAGTTGACCACGTCCTCGCGTACCAGTTTGCTGTCTTCGGTTTTGCGCGGCTCGTCCACCGAGCAGATGGGACAGACGTTCATGCAGGCCTGGCAGCTACCGCAGGATCCGAATTGTTCCAGCAAATGCTGCAGGTCAGCGGGTAGTTCTTCCTCCAGACTCTCGAGCACGCGCGAGCGCGTGCGGCCATGCCGTTCGGAAATCTTCGCCAGCGTTTGCTCGCGTTTGCTGACCAGGTCATCCGTTGCCCATCCATCCGTAATGGATTTCAAAACAACGCTGCCGTTGTGCGCGTTGACCAGCATTGACTGCCGAACTGGCAGCCCAAACACGCCTATGTTCACATCGCCTTCGGTTGCTCCTGGTTCGGCGCACATCTGGCAGGCCGGGCGATAACGATAAGCAGAAATCCCGCCCTGAGGTGCAAATTGCAGCGTTTCTTTCATCAGGCCTTTGGCAGAGCGTTCCGTGCGCCATTCATATTCTTCAGCCGGGAATGTTCCCAAGCAGTCTGTGCATACAGCCAGCACATCGCTGCGCTTAACCGCGCCGCGCGCTGCCATTTCGTTCAGAGCACGCACCTCGCAGGGACGCAACATGGCTCCCAAACGCTTGCCGGGACGTTTCCGGGCTGTATCCACCACCAGCCGGGCTGTGTTCAGTTTCATCAAAGGCTGGAAGGGATTGACGTGTTCCAGCTCGTCCGGCGACTCCAGCACGAATTTTCCGTTGCTGGGAGCAATCACCATGGCATCTAAATCAGTCTGCTCCCACAATATTTTGACAAACTTCTGCAAGGCGCCGAGCGGGTCACCGTGCGTGTGTATCATCCAGCTTGTGTTCATCGAACACCTCCTACTGTGGCCCTGAGCGGAGGGCGTAGCCCGTAGTCGAAGGGCAATGTCTATATTAAGTCAGCCTTTCGACTTCACTGCGTTCCGCTCAGGAACAAATCAATCGCCTAATTGCCTCTCTAAAACTTCCGCAATATCCATCACTTTGATCTGCTCGCCCATTCCCTTCGAGCGGATGGCATCATCGAACATCAATAGACAATACGGGCAGGCCGTCGCGACTACATCTGCTTTGGCATCGACGGAATCTGCCAGACGGCGATGGTTGATGCGCGTGTTGGCGTCGGTTTCGAGCCACATCTGTCCGCCCCCGCCGCCGCAGCAGAAGGAATTCTCGCCTGTACGAGCCATCTCGACCAGACTCACATCCGCTTTTTTCAGCAATTCTCGTGGTTGTTTGTAGATATTGTTATAGCGCCCCAGGTAACACGAGTCGTGATACGTGACTTTGCCGTGGATGCCACTACCGTTCGCGCTGGCAGCGGGCAGGTTCAGTTCGGCCAGCAACTCGGTGTAGTGCATCACCTTGAAGTCGCTGCCCATCTGCGGGTACTCGTTCTTGAGCGTGTTGAAACAGTGCGGGCAGGCCGTCACCACCCGATTGAACTTAACCTTGCCCAATGTTTCGATGTTCTGCTTGGCAAACTCCTGGAACAGGTATTCATGTCCCATGCGCCGGGCGGTTTCGCCGCAGCACATCTCGTCGAAGCCGAGCACAGCGAAATCCACGCCCGCTTTCTGCATCAATTTGGCAAAAGCGCGCGCCACCTTCTTGTTGAGCTCATCGAACGCAGCCGCGCAGCCGGTGAAGAACAGCACGTCCGTTTCTTCGCCGGGAGCCAGCTCATGGATTTCCAGCCCATCAGCCCAGGCCATCCGGTTTTCGGGCGGCATGCCCCAGGGGTTGCCCTGGCGCTCCATATTGCGCATGGTATCACCCACCGACTTGGGCATCTGGCCCGTAGTCAGCACCTGGTAGCGGCGCAGGTCCACGATCTCGTCCACCGGATTGATGAAAGCTGGGCACTTGGCGATGCAGGCGCCGCAGGTGGTGCACTGCCAGGCATATTCCTCGGGGATGACCGAGCCCATGATCTCCGCTTCGCTCACCCCGTTGCCGGAGACAAGGTTATCTAGCATGGCCGCGCGCAGGGACTGGATCAGCTTCCTGGGCGAGTAATCCATGCCGCTGAAGTTAGACGGGCAGGCCTCCTCGCAGCGTCCGCAGCGCAGGCAGGCGTCGAACGAAAGCAATTGCTGCGATGTGAACTCGCTCACCTTTCCAACACCCAGCAGTTCGGTCGTCTCGATCTCTTCGATCTTGTCGAGCACACCCTCCTTGCGGAATGACCGGTTCAGGATGTTAAGCGGCGCGTAAATGAGATGCCGCATCTTGGTGAACGGGATGGACGCGACCAGCAACATCGCCAGCGTCGCGTGGATGTAGACCGACGCATCGTGCCAGGCCCCGGCCTGTTGAGGCGAGACCCCGGCCGCTCCCAGTACTCCGGCCAACAAGTATCCGATTGGCGACCAGGCCGTCCACTGCGGGCTGGTGGAGAGGAATCGGGTAGCTTCGTTGGTATAGCCCACCAGCACGATCAAGGTCAACACAACCAGGGCAAACCCATCGTCCCAGTTCGATTCGAGAGATTTCGGTCGCAGGATGTAGCGCCGGAAAGCCGCCATCCCCACGCCGACCAGGATCATGATCCCGGCGATGTCCATCACCAGTTCATAGCCCAGATACCATCCCAGGCGCGGCCATTCGATCACCCACGGCTGGAAAAGCGCCATGTTGAGCAGGTTGATCACTGTACCGAGCACCTGGATGCTCACCCCCCAGAACAGCATGAAGTGCATGATGCCGGGATAAGCTTTTTTGAGAACGCGCACCTGGCCGATGACATGCATGAAGAAGTCTTTAGCGCGCGGCCTTAGGTTCTTCCAACGGCTGACCGCTGACTGCTGATTGCTGATCCCTGTTTCAGCGGTCATGATTCACCTCCAACTTTGACATAGATCTGCCCACCCACCACTTCGGTTTCCAACATGGTCAGTGGCGCAGGCGGCGGGCCGGCTAACACGGCGCCGTCTTCGGCACTGAAATAACCATCGTGGCAGGGACATTCCAACTGGGCTGTTTCGAGATTCCATTTGACCAGGCAGGCGAAGTGCGTGCACACAGCGGAATAAGCTTTCAGTCCCGAGTCAAGGTGAACGACGATGGCAGGATAACGCCCGAATTTGACCGTGCGGGATTCGCCAAGTGGCAGTTCAGCCTCGGCACAGACCAGAACCGGCTCGGAGGGCATCTCCTCCAGTTTGGGTGGGTAGAAGTAAGCCACTACTGGAGCAGCCACCGCGCCCGCACCCAGCACGGCGCCGGTGCCTTTGAGTAAATTGAGAAAGTCGCGACGAGTAACATTGTCCATAGTCAATTCTCCGATAAACCGCTGAGAGCGCCGAGACCGCAGAGAGTTTATAGTTTTTCTCCGCGCGCTCTGCGTGCTCTGCGGTTAATGTATTAGCTTACCTCACCCCAGATGGTGAGGGCAATTGCCAGGACCACAAAGACCGCCACACCGATGGCGCGCAACCGCATCGCTTTCCGGCTGTCTTCCTTTCTTCTGTCGAGGAACGGTAGGAAAGTGACAACCACCAGGGCCAGGATAATCGAAACGACCGCGAACATCGGGCCGTTGATGCCCAGCACCGTCGGGGGGACATACTTGAGCAGCTGGTACAGCGCCAGGAAGTACCATTCGGGCTTGACGTGCAGCGGCGTGTTGAGCGGGTCAGCCGGGTCTTGCAGACCGACCGGGGAGAGCATGCCCATTGCCCCGATCACCACTGCCAGGACGACGATGCCAATGACCACGTAAAGTTCGGTCATAAAGTGGTTCGGAAAGAAAGGCACGCTGTCTTTTTCGGTTTCAGGATGTGTAGTTGCCATAAATTATTCTCCTGGGATACGGCTTCTTGCCACGGAGACACAATTAAGAAATTGGCGTCTTTGTGACCTGGTGCCTTAGTGGTTCACCATGCTCCGCATCCAGCAATCTCCTATAAGGGCCTCGCAATGCCCAGCTTGCGGATCATCATGAAGTGTGCCAGCATAAACCCGACCGTCAGCAGCGGCGTGACGATGATATGAAGGCCATAGAAACGCCCTAGCGTAGCCTCGCTGACGTCCCAACCCACGCGCAAGAGCACCAGCACCAGGTTACCGATAGCAGGCACGCTGCCGGCGATGTCGGTGCCGACAGTGGTGGCCCAGTACGCGCGTTGGTCCCAGGGCAGCAGGTAGCCGGTGAAACCGAAGACCAGGGCCAGGATGAGCAGCAGCACACCGCTGATCCAGTTCAGTTCGCGCGGGTTCTTGTACGCGCCCATAATGAACACACGCAGCATGTGCGCGATGGCCATGACGATCATGCCGTTGGCCGCCCAGTGATGGATCATGCGGATGGCCGCCCCAAAGCGGACTTCGTTCTCAATGAAGATAATGCTGTTATAGGCTTCGGCAGCACTTGGCTTGTAGTAAAAGGCCAGCATGATCCCGGTGATGCCCTGTACCACGAACAGGAAAGCGGTGATCCCGCCCAGGCAGTACCACCATTTCATTGCAAACCTTGGCACAGGCTTGGCCGCAAGCTTCGAAAGCAGGGGTGAAAGCTCATAGCGTTCGTCCACCCAGTCGACGGCCCGGTTCACCAGCGGCTTGTAAGGCCTGCGCTGCGTCCAGACGCTGGCGGAGCGGTACACGCCAAAGGCGAAGACCATCCCGAACGTGCCGAAGATCATCCAGCGTGCGACCGGCGTCCACAGGTTCTTGTTCTCACCCGCGATGTGACAGTGCAGGCATGTATCCTGGCTGACCGGCGGGGGCGGGGATAACAAAACAGCCCCGCTCTCCACGCCTGCCATTGCGGTTTCGAGCGTGGACGCGGAGGCTGTCGCGCCATGCAGGGCAAATCCTGCTACCACAAGCAATACCGCTCCCGAAAGAATGAGCGCCAGGCGCAGGGCCTTGCGTTGGTTAAAATTCATAGGCCACCTCCATGATAGGCGATCAGATGCCTTTATCTTACAGGTTTGGAGGCCGCCTGAAATCAAGCAGAGGCCTGAAATACCCTAGGGTTAAGACCTTATTTGTGATTAATCCATAACCTACCTACCGTTCGGTAGGGAAGTATATTTTATTCTGCTCAAACCCCGTGTATAATTGTTTAGCTCTATGGTCAAACGCGAAAAAACTTTACAACGCATTTTGCGTGGAACATCTGACGCCAGCATCTCTTTCAATGAGTTATGCAATTTATTAATCTCAATTGGTTTCGACCAACGAATTCGCGGCGATCATCACATTTTCACGAAAGAAGATGTGGTTGAAATCTTGAACCTGCAACCGAAAGGCTCGCAGGCAAAACCTTACCAGGTGAAACAAGTCCGAAATGTAATATTGAAATACAAATTAGCAGGTGATGACAATGATTAAGTATGAAGTAATCCTTTACTGGAGCGAGGAAGATCAAGCCTTTATTGCGGAAGTCCCTGAACTTCCCGGTTGCATGGCGGATGGCGAAAGCTACCAAAAAGCACTTGCTAATGTAGAATTGGTTGCAAAAGAATGGATCGAAACGGCACGCGAGTTGGGACGCAAAATCCCGAAGCCAAAAGGCAAACTCGTATATGCATAAGCAAAAGCATCGATCGATCAAACCTTCACGCTTACAAAATCTTCCATTGCCAAAACTGCCCCACCTCGTTATAATATTGGCTGTTCGGGCGGTTAGCTCAGCTGGTTAGAGCGTTGCGTTGACATCGCAAAGGTCGTTGGTTCGAGTCCAATACCGCCCACACGCCGAACCACCAGTGTCTTTCTTAGACGCTGGTGGTTTGTTTTCGAAGGTCATTGGCCCCCATTGAGGGGATTCTATTCGAGCCCAATACCACCCACACGCTGAGCCACCAGTGTCTTTTCCAAGACGCTGGTGGTTTGTTTTTGAAATTTGTTCGCCCCCCCTAAAAATCGGCTATGGTGTGAAAACGATCGTTTTGGTTACGCAAGTTCCCTTCTGGCCGGCATCCGAGCATAAGATGATCGTGGCGCGGAGCCTGTGTCCTGTCGGGTTGTAATTAAAGGCTGGCGCACTGACGACTGGGGATCTATCCACAGCAAGCGTATCTCGGGTGACGGTCGAAGAACAGCCATCGACGTTGGGAAAACCGTCTGTAAAGCTGGCAACCACCACATCCGTAACCGTATCCCTCACCGTAATTCCCATGGATCTGAAGGGAATCGAACCAGTATTCTCCAACTCGATCTCCGCCCACCAACCCACGCTCGCACAAGTATCCAGACCGACGAAGACAGCCTCAAAATCAGGGGAAGGGGTTGGTGTAAACGTCGGCGTGGGCGTCGGGGGAGGCGTGTAAACCGGCAGCAAAGCGGTGTTACCCGAGACGGTTGCATATTCCCCCCAGGCCCAGCAGAAACCGCTGCTCGAATCTGGATTGCGGATGTACCAGTAACGGCCTGTGGGGTCGCGGCCATAAACTTCAGCCGTTTCGCCTACCAGGATTGCGCCTACCCTGCGGTAAACCCTCCCCGGACCAACCCGACAGTTAGTCGGCACAGAAACGCTGATTTGCGGAACGACCGGTGTGGCTGTGGAAGGCAATGTTGGAACTAGTGTTGGCGATGGCGTAACTGTGGCTGTTGGCGAAAGGATGGGCGGTTCGGGAGTAAAGGTGAGCGTTGGTTCTAAGGTTGGCGGCAAAGTCTGTGATAATGCAGTCTGGACAAACCCGGCGATTACGGTCTCCGCGGCTGCAGTGCTGACAGCATCCGAATCTGGCAATGCGACTGCAGGCACAACGCAGGCCAGAACTACAATCGACAAAATTAGAATTGTCAGGGATATCCGACTAGAGTGCAACATGGCTCCTCCTAAAAAATTCCAGGCCAAGCCTGTCAGGGAAGGCCAGCGTTGTTTGGAAGCAGATTAGGCTCATCGTTTCGTCCCTTTCTTGGACTCATACTTTAGACGCTCAAAATCGTTGTTTTGTTCCGCAATTCCTTCACATATTCTTGATTTCCGGATGAATAAGATACCGGAGACCCTCTTGCCGCTATGAGCTTACTTACCGGGCAAAATCAAGATTATTAATCTGCGGAGGGATAAAGGATTGATCTAATTCCACCCTTAATCTAATAGAAACCGCTCCCTCATCAGGAGCGGTTTCGTTCGTTTTATGCTTCTGCGGTAATCTTTTCGATACTGGTTTCCAGGGCCTGGTCCAGTTTTTTTTCCAGGATACTGCGATCCGTGTCCTGGATAACAGACCATTCATTCAATAGTTGCTTCTTTAACATCAGAAAAGCATCTTCTTCGGTGAAATTGAGCTTGGTCTCATACTGCTTTCCGTTCAAATCTCGGATCATACGCGCTTTTGGATAGAGAGAAGGGTCTTTTAACGTCTCAATAACAAGCTTGTGCCTCAGGGTGTGATTTTCAGGCAGTTCCTTGGGCGGCCTGCGAATGATCGTCAGCGCCCGTTTAATCTGATTTTCAGAAGTGATTGGCCGAATATGCTCCGCATCTGTTCTCACAGCAGACAACCAGTAGACGCCATCGAAAGTTTTTACCTTAAAGAAAAGTTTCTTCTCACCTTCCAATTCTTTCTTTTCTAATCCTTTCACCTGGCCAACTCCATAACGAGCATGTACAATCCAATCACCCTTGGAAAAAGTGGCCGGCTGTATGTTCATAGGTACACCTCCAAATTACTCTCTATTACAAATACCGCAACAACCTAAAGATTTTTGGAATTTCCGCTTATCAAAGAGCAAAGTTTAAAATATCCTTGCAGCTTTAAGATATTGTGGCATTAATTGCCATATTCCTGTTTTTTGCTTTCACGCTTTTTGATGCGCCGAATTGCTTTTTTCTCATCAATCCTTCTTTGCTCGCTTCTAGAGACGAACCAGCGCCTCTTACGAACTTCGCTCATCAGACCACTTCGCATAGACTTTTTTTTGAAACGCCGCAACAACTGTTGTTGCGATTCACCTTCTCTTAAAACTACTCTGGCCAAAATAAACCTCCTGTTGGATTCTTTGTTTTAGATTCTGTAAGCAGAAACCAAATATCTTTAACGGGGAAAACAAAAAAGATTTGGTTTTCTACCAAATCCCAAGAAGCCCTCAAGTATGTTAGACAAACGATGATCTGTTCGACCGGATCAACTCATCCCCTACGGCGGTTTCAACCACCGACCACATTATTTTAAGCCGATTCCTCCACACTTCTTAGGAACATTCTGATAGCTCAGAACTGGTTTCTTACTTGATCCTATTATAACATAACCGTCAAATCGCTGCTTGACAGCCCGGTATTCCGGCATATAATAAGACCACTTATATCCAAACGCAACGACCGGGACGAGTAATCGGTCCGTACGCCGACAGAGAGAGCAAGGCCAATGGTTGAGAGCCTGCTCCGGCAAACGCCCATGAAAACCACCCGCGAGCGGAATTCCCAAAGCTGTTAGCGATTAGCTTTCAGCAAGTAAGAGGAACGATTGGCCCCGTTACAGGCTTTGAATGAGATGCCCAGGGCAATAGTGAGACCCCTCGCTACGCTCGGGGCAAATCGGGTGGAACCGCGTGACGCGAAAGCGCTCTCGCCCCGTGTTGGGTGAGAGTTTTTTTATTCCCCCTCCCCAGCCCTCCCCCAATTGTCCCTGAAGTTCGGGACAATTGGGGGAGGGTGCCCGGCAGGGCGGGTGGGGGCCAGGAGGCTGCTATGAAAACCATCACTCCACGGCGGCCCGGAGGTTGTGTACCGCTCACCTGCACTGCACCACACCTGCCACCTGCCCCGCACGGTCGATCAGTGCGGGGTGTGCGGGCGGTGCCAGGGAACGCAGTGCGGTGCACACTTGCCCTGGCGGGCAGTGCCAGGGAGTGTCGCTCCGGGACCGCGTAAACCCCGTCGAAGCGGTAGCAAATACAACTTCAAGAAAGGAAGCGAAAATGGCTAAACAAGCTGAAGAAAAGTACGAAGAGTCCAAACTCTATAAAATCCGTCACTCGGCTGCGCATGTCATGGCGCAAGCGGTCCTTGAAAGATTCCCCGAGGCCAAGTATACGATCGGTCCGCCGGTTGAAAATGGTTTCTACTATGATTTCGAGCTGCCCGAGCCCATCTCGGCGGATGATCTGCCACAGCTCGAAAAGCGTATGCGCCAGATCCTCGCCGGTCAGCATGACTTCAAGAAAGAAGTGTTGCCTGCTGAAGAGGCGCGCGAGATATTTAAAGACCAGCCATACAAGCTGGAACTGATCGAGGGGCTGGAGCAGGGCGGATTGGACGAATACGGGGAACCACTGGATGAAAAACCCGAAATCTCGATCTACAAGAACGATTCGTTCGTGGACCTGTGCCGGGGGCCGCACGTGGAAAATACCAAGCAGATCAACCCGGCAGCCATTAAACTAATGTCGATTGCCGGGGCTTACTGGCGCGGTGACGAAAACAACAAGATGCTTACGCGCATTTATGGCACGGCCTGGGAAAAACCGGATGAATTGAAGCAGTACCTGCAGATGCTGGAGGAAGCCAAGAAGCGCGACCACCGCAAGCTGGGCAAGGAACTGGAAATTTTCATCTTCGATGACGAGGTCGGGCCCGGGCTGCCGCTGTGGCTGCCCAACGGCGGCATCATCATCGAGGAACTGGAAAAGCTGGCCAAGGAAATGGAAGAACAAGCCGGTTACCAGCGCGTGCGCACCCCGATCGTGACGAAGGAAGACCTGTTCATCAAGTCCGGCCACCTGCCCTATTATGCCGAGAGTATGTACCCACCCATGGAAATGGAAGGCGTTAAGTACTACGTCAAACCGATGAACTGCCCGATGCACCACAAGATCTTCGACGCGCGGCCGCGTTCTTATCGCGAACTCCCGCTGCGTCTGGCGGAATACGGGACGTGCTACCGTTATGAAAAGTCGGGCGAGCTCTTCGGCTTGATGCGCGTCCGCTCGATGCAGATGAACGACGCTCACCTTTACATCGCCGAAGACCAGTTCGAGCAGGAATTCATGGGCGTGGTGGATCTGTACCGCAAGTATTTTGAGCTGTTCGGCATCGAGAAGTACGTGATGCGCCTGTCGCTGCACAGCAAAGCTGGACTCGGCAAGAAATACGTGGACAACGAGCGCCTGTGGGTCAAGACGGAAGAGATGGTGCGCACAGCGATGGACAAAAACGGTGTGCCTTATGTCGAAGCCGAGGACGAAGCGGCCTTCTACGGCCCGAAGATCGATGTGCAAATCTGGTCTGCGATCGGCAAGGAATTCTCGCTGGCTACAAACCAGGTGGATTTTGCACAACCCGCCCGCTTCGATTTGAAGTTCATAAACAAAGAAGGGCAGGAGGAGATGCCGCTGGTTATTCATCGCGCACCCCTGTCCACGCACGAGCGCATGGTGGGTTTCCTGATCGAGCACTATGCTGGGGCATTCCCGGTCTGGCTCTCGCCGGAGCAGGTGCGAGTCATCCCGATCACGGATGGGCAGAACGAATATGCCGAAAATATTGCCAAACAACTCAAAGCCGAAGGCATCCGCGCCAGCGCCGACCTGAGCTCCGAGCGCATGAACGCTAAGATCCGCAACGCTCAGTTGATGAAGGTGCCGTACATGCTGGTGGTTGGTAACAACGAAATGGAAGCTGGCATGGTCTCGCTGCGTGTGCGTGACGGCTCGCAAGAGAACAATATCCCGCTGAGTGAGTTCATTGCCCGAGCAAAGGATCGGATCAACAAACGGGCAAGCGGGCTGTAATACCGACCGTAGACCGCTGACAATAGAGCGTAGTGACTGAGAGCGAACATTGCTCTCAGTCTTTTTTGATCAAAATTGCCTCTTGACTTTTACATACATACATGATAGTATGTAGTTAGAGTTTACAATGAGACGCACCAAAGAAGAAGCTGCCATCACCCGCGAGCAACTGCTCAAGAAAGCGCTAGCCGTTTTTAGCCAGAAGGGCTATGCCGCCACCACCCTGGAAGACATCGCCCGCGAAGCCGAGGTGACGCGCGGCGCTATTTACTGGCACTTTGGCAGCAAGGCTGAACTTTACAATACCTTGATCCGTGAGTTCTCCGACCGCGGTAATGTAATTGTACAGCAGGCCGCCTCCGAAGGCGGCACCCTGCTGGATATCCTGCGCAGGGTATTTGTCCGGCAATTAAAGATCGTCGAAGAGGACCTAGAACTGCGAGCGCTTATGGAACTGGCGCTTTTCAAAACAGGATTAGCCCCGGAACTGGAGGAAGGACGCCAACAGCAGGTTGACTCGGGCGTTGCATTGCTCGAGATGCTGGCGGGCCTTATGAGCCAGGGGATGGAGCAGGGCCAGCTGCGCTCTGATGTGGAGCCGAAAGAAATGGCGCGCGCGTACCTGGCATTTCAAAACGGTCTTATCAACTTGTGGTTGACCGCGCCAACCCGGTTTTCCCTGAAAGCCAGCGCAGAATCCTTTGCGGATATTTTGATGGCTGGTCTCAAGATCCAGGAATAGGTAAGCATATTTTTTTATCTAATTTACATACATTCTTGAACGTATAAGCTCAATATCGAAAAGGAGACAAAAATGAACACAAAACAATTTATCATCCGCACCGGCGTCATCTTCACTGCCCTGGCCTTGGCTGGAGTCGGCGTAGCCGTCGCAGCCCAGCTCGTTCTAGACGCTTTTGCACAAACCGTCCTGGTCGCCATCGGCAGCGCCATTTTCGGCGCGGGATTGGCCTTCTTCCTGGTGCGCATCTCTGCGCTGACCGAGAAATAACCATCGACATTCTAATCCTGCCCTATCCTTCTTCCTGCGAAGAGAAGGATAGGGATAGCAAAATCACGAACTAATCCAAGAGTCTTTCAGCGGCTACTGAGCAACATTCCACCCAAAATGCCCGCCTGTCCTGATTATTTAATGGTAGCAGGCTCAAATTCCGGTTTGAGGTGTAGTTTTGTTGACGATTCTACTACCTTCATGGTATCATCTGTCCGCTAAAAAACCAGCCAATGGCTGGTCGTCCGTTTTCCTGCGCTTGTATCGATCTCTAAACTGGTTCGTATAAATGCGCAGTACTTTGTAGAAAGAAGGAGAAGCATATCAGCGCTAACGAATTTCGAGTAAATGAAGGCGTCCGTGTTACGGAAGTCCGCCTGATCGGCCCCGATGGTAGTAATGTCGGTGTGGTACCCATAAAAAAGGCTTTGGAGATTGCCCGTGACGCTGAGCTCGACCTGGTCGAGGTCTCGCCAAACGCTAACCCGCCCGTCTGCCGTGTGATGGACTTTGGGAAGTTCATCTATGAGCGGGCCAAGAAAGAACGCGAGGCGAAGAGGGCTCAAACCAAGATCGAGATGAAGGAAATCCGCTTGCGGCCCAAAACCAACGAGCACCATCGCGGCTTCAAAGTGAAAGATGCCCGCCGCTGGCTGGAAGACGGGATGAAGGTCAAAGTGACCGTCCGCTTCCGCGGGCGTGAGATGGATTATCCGGAAATTGCCCTCGAGGACTTGAAAGAGATCGCGCATGATCTGTCGGATATAAGCACGGTAGAGCAGGCTCCGCAAATGGAAGGGCGTACGATGCTGGTTATCCTGGCCCCTGCCAAGGGCGGCGCAAAAAAGAAAGAAAAGGACGAGCAGCCCAGGGCTGAGTCCGAAGCGAATTAGCAAGTCCCGAAAGATTCTGAATCTCCGCGGGAGAAGGTTCGAGCCCGCGGTATTTTTTTGTGAAAGGAGTAAGTGCTGTGCCTCGCAAACCTAATAAAGGCAAATTCAAGCTAAAGACCCATAAGGCGACCTCCAAGCGGTTCCGCTTGACCGGGTCTGGTAAGCTGGTGCGGACCAAAGGTGGCAAGAGCCATCTGCGCCGCCGCACATCCAAACGCTCCAAGCGTCTGTTGAGCGAAATGCTGCCCGTGCAGGGCCGGAGTTTGATCAAACGCATCAAGCGCCTGGCGCCCAACATGGAAGAATAATCCCACAAGGATATTTTCCTGATATCGAATTCTTAATTTGCAGCTTCTGGGTGTACGCAACTGGCGAAACTCGTCGACGCCCCGGGGTTCGCAGGAGGTAACAAATGGCTCGTGTAAAAGGTGGCCCGCAAGGGTACCGACGTCATAAGAAAGTCTTGAAATATACAAAGGGGCAGATGGGTTCGAAGCACCTGCTCTTCCGGCGCGCCAATGAGGCTATGCTGAAGAGCCTGTGGTATTCGTTCCGTGACCGACGCGTCCGCAAGCGTGACTTGCGCAAATTGTGGATCGCCCGGATCAACGCAGCTGCCCGCCTGAACGGCACAACCTACAGCCGTCTCATGCACGGCCTGAAGACGGCCAATATCGGTCTCAATCGCAAGATGCTGGCTGACCTGGCCGTCCGTGAACCGCAGGCGTTTGCCGCGGTGGTGGCGCAGGCCAACAAATAAACGATTTTGATCCCGCAAAGGGGCAGGTCTGAGACCTGCCCCTTCATCGTTTAATTGGGATACAATAATCCCATGAAGACGGTTCTGAAGGAAAAAATCCTTCCCACTGGCCAAAGCCTACAAATCGTACAGGGCGACATTACAACAGAAGAAGTGGATGCCATTGTCAATGCTGCTAATGAGCATCTGCAACACGGCGGCGGGGTGGCCTGGGCGATTTCCAAACGCGGCGGACCGGCTATCCAGCAAGAATCGGACGAATGGATCCGGGCGAAGGGCGCCGTCAGCCACGCGCATCCGGCCTGGACTTCGGGCGGGCGGCTGCCTGCGAAGTACGTGATCCACGCTGTAGGCCCCGTCTGGGGTGTGGGGGAAGAGGATGCCAAATTATCGGAAGCCGTGAGCGGGTCATTACAGGTAGCGGATGAGCTTGGCTTAAAATCGATAGCCTTTCCCGCCATCTCAACCGGCATCTTCGGCTTTCCAAAAGAGCGCGCCGCAAAGGTGATCCTAAAATCCCTTGAAACTTATTTCAGTGAAAATACTACCTCAGGGATAAAAACAATCAAACTGGTTTTGTTCGACCGGTCCACAGCGGGAGTCTTCCTGCAGGTATGATCACCTCCCCTCAAAACCCAAAACTCAAACTCGTCCGCGCATTACAGGGACGGCCTAAAGAACGCCGTGAAGAGGGCGCCTTCCTGGCGGAGGGCGTGCGTTTGGTGGAAGAAGCCCTGGCAACAGACTGGCCAATCCGATTCGTGCTCTATGCGAGCGGGCTAAGTCAAAGGGGCGAAGCGCTCTTAGAAAGAATGGGGGCTTCAGGCTTGGAAGTTGACGAAGTTTCAGGCGACCTTCTTCAAGCTGTCAGTGAGACGGAAACCTCGCAGGGTATCCTGGCCGTGCTTGAACTAAGTACCTTACCGCTTCCCGATTTCCCCAATTTCATCCTGATCCCCGACCAAATCCGCGATCCCGGCAACCTGGGGACACTGATCCGAACCGCAGCGGCGGCAGGCGTACAGGCGGTGCTGCTGCCGCCCGAAACAGCTGATGCATTTGGGCCCAAGGTCGTCCGCGCAGGGATGGGGGCGCATTTCCGGCTGCCGGTCCGGTCAATGGAGTGGGACGAGGTCAAGCAAGTTTGCACGCAAACAAATTTACGGGTATTCCTGGCTGATATGAACGGTCAACCCTGTTGGGAGACCGATTTTAGCGGTCCGTTAGCCTTGATCGTGGGCGGCGAAGCGGAAGGAGCCAGCGAGCAGGCGCGGGATTTGGCGAATGTAAACGTGAGCATTCCCATGCCCGGAAAGGCTGAGTCACTGAATGCAGGTATGGCGGGGTCAGTTTTGATGTTTGAGGTGGTTAGGCAAAGGGTCTCACCGCAAAACCTTTAACCAGCTAAAAGTTCAATCTATTCGGCTTTCCCGAACTCGTCTTCGATGGCTTCGAGAACTTCATCAGACATTTTGTAGGAATGTTCCTCGCCGGGGAACGCGCCCGCGAGAACTTCCTCTCGGTACTGGACGAAGGTATCGCACATCAACTTATTGAAGTTGGCATACTTCTTGGCAAAGCTGGGTGTGAATGTATCGAACATGCCCAGGATATCGTAAGTGACCAGCAATTGGCCGGAGCAGCCCGGTCCGCCGCCGATGCTGATGGTGGGCACACGCAGTTTACCGGTCACATAAGCTGATAATTTTGCAGGAACCGCCTCAAAGATAATAGCAAAGGCGCCGGCTTCCTGCAAGGCAAGGGCTTCGCGTACTACTTTGCGGGCTGTTTCGATGGTGCGGCCCTGGGCTTTCAAACCGCCTAGCGCGCCGACGGCTTGAGGGTGCAGGCCAACGTGTCCCATCACGGCGATGCCCATTTCCACGATGGCTTTGGTCTTCTCGATGTGGTTGGGTGTGGCTTCGAACTTCACGCCGTCCACTTTGGCTTCGGTCACGAAGCGGGCGGCGTTGCGCATGGTCTCTTCGATGCCGTATTGGAACGAACCAAATGGCATATCTGCGATGACCATGGTGCGCGAGCAGGCGCGCGCGACGGCAGCGCAGTGCATGACCATCATATCCATCGTAGCATTCAAGGTGTTGGGATAGCCGTGGACCACCATGGCTGCCGAGTCGCCGACCAGGATCATGTCGATCCCGGTGTCATTGATCTGTTTGGCTACCGGGTAATCGTAGGCGGTCAGCATAGTGATGGTCTGGCTTTTGTCGCGCATAGCCTGAATGTCACGGACGGTGAGTTTTTGCGATTCCATTTTGGAAAGCTCCTTTTGATAATTTCATAAATTTTAGATCGCTGCGCGACGTTCTTTGATTAGTTCCATCACCCGCTTCCAGCTCTTGATGAAGCTGCTGCGGAACAGTTCCACCGGGCCGAACTCATCGTACTCTTCCGGCTCCAGGCCATCGTCCAGGTAACCGCGCTTGAAATCGGGCAGCTTCTCCATCAGTTCGTCGATCACCTTTTGTGGAACCGGGTTGAAGATGCGATAAACAACCGGCGGATCCTGTTCGATCAGCCTGTCGGCAGTCCCCTCCCAGTTGATGGTAATGCATACCTTCCCGCCCACCATTTCCGTGAAGTGGTGCAACCCGCGCGCGCCGCCGCCAATGAACACGCACGGGTAGTCGCGCTCGATCATCAGGTTGTAGACTTTGCGAGCTACAGCCAGGCCAGCCTGGTGGAGCACATCCGGCGAGATCTGGATATCATTCTCTTTGACATAATTTCCAAGATGGTCATCGTAGATACCGGCGATATGAGACATGTAGAACATCGGCTTGTGGCCGTTTGCCCCGCTTACCTGCTTGTAGGTTTCACAAATAGATATAAACTGGCTCACGCCAAAGATTTCGGTGGCGTTGATTGGGATGTCTTCCGTAACCATGGTTTCCATGGCTTTGAGCCCGGAGGTAGTGGTGGGAATCTTGCAGCAAATGTTGGGGGCGACTACCCGGTTAGCGCGCGCTCCACGGATTACGGCGTCGGCGTCATCTTCGTTGATCGGGTCGCCCTGGATGCTGACATAACCGTGTTGCCCATTGCTCTGTTCGAATAGCGGCATGAACTTCTCGGCAATGGGTTTGACCATCTTGCGCTGGAAGATCTCGGCGGTTTCCCAGTCATCGTCACATTCGCGGATTGACTCATCCAGCAATCTCAAGGCATATTCGCCTTCTTCCGGATGATCGATCATTTTCTGGGTGTAAGAAGGGTTGTTGGTGCAACCCAACGCCCCGTGCTCCAACGCCATATCGGCCTGCCAGCGAGTTGGGTTGTTGATCCAGAACATGGTCGGAGATTGTTCGGTCACGCGGATAAAATACGGCTTGTTCATTCGGCCTCCTAAATCTGTAAAAAAGTTTTACGCAATGATTTTTTGTAACGCATCCAGCGCATCGATCGGATCCCCTTCACGGACGATGCGGCGCAACTCCTCGCGGCCAACTTTTTCAACCACGCGCTCTGCCCAGACCAGGCTGCGATAGGTGGATGAGCAGGTCTTGACCGGGTCGAGACGGAAAGGAGCTACGTCCGAGGTCATCCAGCCTTTGTAGCCAATTTCATCCAGGTAGAACATCAACTCGACCAGGTCCCAGGTGTTGACCGAACCGGGAATCATATCCCAGTCCCAGTTGCGGTAATTGTCGTTGACGTGCACGAGAAACAATTTACCGGCCTGCGATAATAACCCGGCTGCCCAGGCTGTGCCCTCGCCCACGTAAAGGGCATGCCCCATGTCCATCGTCACGCCGATGTTGGGTAGGCCGATCTGCAGACAGGCAGAAAGCGTCGTCCCGGCGTTGGGGATGATAACCTTGTGGCGAGGTTCGGATTGCTTATATTCAAGACAGACCCGTACATCGTCCCGGTATGAAGCTGCCTCTCCAACCCCATCGATGAACCACTTCCAGGCTTTTGGATAGTCCGTTTCGAAGGCGTAGTCATACCCATCCGCAAGCGGGCAGCAGGTGATCATGTTCGTGTCAAGTTCGGCGGAGATATCCATGGAGGTTTTGAGATAATCTACCGCCTCTCTGCGCAGGCCAGGGTCTTTGCTGGTCAGCGCGCCGAGGTGGAATTTGGGTTCCGCCTTGATATTGACATTGACCGTGGAACATTCGAGGTTATTTTGGTTGAGCAAATTCTTTGTAACAGCAACATCCGCAAAATCGAACGGATAGACCAATTCCAGGCCTTTTAATCCCTCGATCTGCATAGCGACCTCGAACTTGCCAGCCAGATCGCGTCCATGACCGTAACTGCTGAAGCGATCGTTCAATTTTCCAAGAAACCCCAAGATGACAGAATACTTCCATGTAGACATAGGTGTGGTGTCCCTTCTAAATGAATTTAGCCTTTGACTGCCCCGGCAGTCATGCCTTTTACATAATACTCAAGGAAAAACGAATACAGGAAGGCAATCGGCACAGATCCAAGTAAAGCCGCGGCCATGAGTGAACCCCAGAAATAGACGTCGGCTAACACAAGCTGGCTGACGATGCCAGTTGGCAGGGTTTTGATAGCCTCGGTCTGCGCCAGGGTGAGGGCATAAACAAACTCGTTCCAGGAGAGTGTAAAAGCGAACAGTGCCGCTGAAACGATACCAGGCAGCATAATGGGCAGGATGATCATACGCAGGGCTTGCAGACGGGTAGCCCCGTCCACCATTGCGCTTTCTTCGAGTTCCTTGGGAATCCCTTTAAAATAGCCCATCAACAACCAGGTGCAGAAGGGGATCAAGAAGGTGGGATAGGTGATCATCAGAGCCAATTGTGTATCGAATAACCCAAGGTTGCGAATTACATAAGCCAGCGGCAGAAAGATGAGCGTTGTGGGTATGAGATAGGTAATGAAAATTGTCAGGCCCAGCGTTTGCGATCCCCGGAAACGCAGACGTGCCAGAGAGTAAGCGGCTAATGTTCCGATGACGATGGAGACACCTGTAGAAACAGTTGCAACTACGGCGCTGTTCTTGAGCCACAACAGGAAGCGCGTATTTTCAATCAGGTACACATAATGATCCAGGGTGGGTTTGTGCAGAGTCAACGGTGGCTGCGCCATGTCATAGAGTTCCGTATCGGGTTTTACCGAGGTAATGAACATCCAGTAAAAAGGAAAGAGCAGAATGACAATAAAGAAGGCCAGTCCCAAATAGACCCAAATGGTCTTCGTGATTTTCCGATAACGTAAACCAGTTTGCATCGGCATATGCTCCTGTCAGTTATCCTTTTGGAGGTAACGGAGTTGCAACACAACCGCAATCACCAGTACGGGGAACATGAATAGCGAAACGGCCGCGCCTTCACCCAACCTTCCGGCCAGGATGGCGGTCTGGTGTGTGAGGGTAGCGAACAGATGCGTGCTGTTGACCGGACCGCCGCGGGTCAACACGTAGACGATCTGGAAATCGGCAAACGTTTGGACGATGGAGAAAAGGGTAACGACCGCGGTGACGGGCATGAGCAAGGGGAAAGTCACATTCCAGAATTTGCTCCAGGCGCTGGCTCCGTCAATGTCGGCGGCTTCATAGAGTTCCTGCGGAATGGCCTGCAATCCAGCCAGGAGGGAAATGCCGAAAAAGGGGATTCCACGCCAAATATTGACCAGCTGGACTGAAAACATGGCAGTCGCCGGGGTGCCGAGCCAGATAATTTTTTCAGAGATCAGGCCCCAGTCCAGAAGGAGGCGGTTGAGAACACTGAACTGGGAGTCGAACATCCACAGCCATCCCAAGGCGCTCAAAGAAGTCGGCACAATCCAGGGGAGCAGGAGTATCCCGCGGAAAAAGTTCTTGAAAAGTTTGACTTCGTCGAGCACCAGGGCCATGACAAGCCCCAGGACGAGTTTAAAAAACACGGATACCAGCGCATAGTTGAACGTGTTCATCGCCGTGCGCTGAAAAATACTGTCTTTGAATAATTTCGCGAAATTGGCAAACCAAATAAAATTACCGGTATCGGAACGAGCGATGACCTTGTCGGTCATCGAAAGCCAGATTGCGATGCAGAACGGGTAAGCAATCAGAACCAACAGAATTAATACTGCCGGGGCGACCAAGGCAGGTCCTAAAATCCTTTCCTGATTGAACCAGGCGCTCAAGCGCTGCATAAAGGTTGGGCTAGTGGGGCTCGGCTTTTCCCGGGCTGTTGTAGCTTGCATCCGTTGCTCCAAAATTCTTGCATGGATTGCGGCTGACACAACACAGGCCAACCGCAATCCAAATTGGGGAGGAATTACTTGTAGCTATCAGCCAGGAGGGCAGCTGCAGTTGCAATCGCTTCATCGATGGTGGCGAGGCCACCGGCAACGCTGGCGAACATGTCGACTACCACCCATTTGGCGTACGCATCCGTACCGCCACGGAAGTTGGTGCTCGGGTAGCCGGGCAGGTGGGAAGTATCAGCGTAATCCTTGAAAGGAGCCAGCTTAGGCGTAGTGTTCCAAGGCATCAGGATATCGTCTTTCACGCCTTTGAGGGGCGGGAAGACGAAGCCCAGGTTGGGGTTTACCCAGGGTGTGAGCTGCTCGCGCTCGTTCAGAAAAGTGAGCAGAGCCTTGGCCGCATCTACGTTCTTAGAGAAGGAGAAAATCGCCGATGACATGAACTCTGCGTAAGTCACGCGTCCGGCAGGGCCGGAGGGGTAGACGAAATGATCGGTGAGCTCGTGCAGGTTCTTTTCTTCCTCGCCGACTTTGACCTTCGTACCCTGGTTGCGAGCTGCGCCCCAGATGGTGGAGGCGTTGTTGGTAGCAGAAATAGCACCGGCCAGGAAGGCGCGATTGTTGGAAGCATCGTCGTAAGAAAGAGTGTCAGCCGGCATGACCGAGAACAACCTTTGCATATACTCGAGGGCTGCGCGTGTTTCGGCCGAGTCAATCGCAACTGTCTTACCATCGGCGGCTACATCAGAAGCGCCATGCGACCATAGCACGGAGTAATTAAAGTCATTGCCATCGCCAACCGCGTGGCCGAGTGGGAAGGCAATGGGTGCCAGGCCCGCATCCATCAAAGCCTTGCCAACCTCGTACAGTTCTTCCCAGGTTTCCGGCGGCTTGGACGCGCCGACCGCTTCGAACAAGTCTGTACGATATGAGATCGCATGCGGCGCAAAGAAGCGCGGCACGGACAGCCATTTGCCATCCACTTTGCAGGCCTCTTCAGCGGCAGCAAACCAGCCACCATAGCGGCCGCCCAGGTCATCGCACACGTCGCTGACATCGGCCAGTTTCTCTGCAAAGAGGTGTGCCGAGCCCTGGTTGATCTCGACGATGTCGGGGCCGGCGCCGGTCTCAGCGGCGGTGGCAGCGATGGTCTGCAGGTCGTTCATGGAAACGATATCAACCTCTACCGGGATATTATTCTTCTCACCCCAGTCTTCGATAATCACCTTGAGGATTTCATTTCCCTGTGGCATGAAGGCGGCGCGCAGTTTCATGGTGAGTTTGCCTTCTACGCTCAAGGGCTGTACCACCGCTTCGGTCGCCATGGCTTCAGTTGCTGCTGGAACTACTTGGGTGGCGGCGGGTACGGCGGTAGCTGCCGGTTCTGCAGCTGGTTGCGGTGTGCAGGCAGCCAGGACGCTGGCAATGCCTGTAGCGGAAGCGCCGGTAGCGAGGGCTAATTTAATGAAATCGCGACGGGAAAGCTTGCCTTCGTTAAGGCGCCTGATCAGGTCTTTTTGTTCGTTCATTGTAATCTTCTCCTCCGGATAGGGTTTGAGATTTTGAGTGTTTGAGATGAAAGACACCGAGCTAGTAAAGATTTATCCCGACACACCTCCTTCAGGTGAATAAGCGAAACTCCTATTGCTCTAACTTATTGGGCCGCTGTCCTTGCAGCTTGAATAGACTTCAATGTTTCATTGCAATCTTTGGAAACACGTTCGCTGATCTCATACGTAAGATCGATAGCAATTTGCGGATCATTGTTTTCAATTGCTTTCAGGATGCGGTGATGGTCGATTGGTACAGTTTCAGGAGTGTATTCTGCCAGGTGGCGAAAACGAAGGTTGAGCAGCATCTGGCATTGAGCGTGCTGTTCATACCAGGCTTTGAGTAACCGCGAATGATTGGCCTTAATGCAAATGTACTCATGGAAGTGCATATCCAGACGGGCAAGTTCATCGTAATCTTCATTCCGGATAGCCTGTTCTTGTTGCTCGATCAAATCCTTTAATTTTTGAACATCCTGGGTCCCCATTTTAGGGATTGCCCATTGATAGGCCATGCTTTCCAAAGAAGCGCGTAGGCTAAAAACTTCATTGATATCCTGTTCGGAAAAAGTGATGACAAAACATCCTTTATTTGGCAGGCGGACTATAAGGCCTTCCTGCTCCAATTTTCGTAATGATTCACGGACGGGGATACGGCTGACCGCCATTTGTTTGGCGATATCGGTCTCGTTTAAATGTGCCCCCGGCTCGATTTTTCCGCTGACAATCGCTTCACGCATGCGATAGAGAATTTCATTTTCCATGCTGTGTGGTTCTATCTTCATAAAAAGTTGACTATCCATAATCTAGTTCCTCTAATTTTTGTATACTGTATACAGTATACAACTATAAAAACGATTTACAAGTGCTTAAAGTCATATTTTTGAATTTAATTTTTTCTTCGTGATACACTTCGGATAACTACCCTTTGTTCAACAACCGTTAACAGGCTCACATGAAAATCCGCTCCATTACTTACTTCTTCAGCCCTGGCTGGCCTCCGGATGAAGCCAAAATGCGTGCTGCCGGTGTGTTCCTGGCGGAAGCGAAACAGGCGTTTGAGAACGCCGGCTATGAGGTGCAGACCACCCGGCTGGCAACAACCCCGTTCTCGCATTTATTGGGCAGGCGCATCCAAGAAGCTCCCTATTTTGCCGAAGCGATGGAGACCATGTTATCCCATATCGATGTGGCCTATGGTTCCCTCGGCCCGGCTTTCCCCGATGTGCCCGGCAGCTACGAAATCATTCCGGAAGCAATAGCAGCCACCCAGAATATCTTCTTCTCGGGTGTGATGGCCGATAGTCACAATGGAATTTCTTTGGAGGCTGTGCGCAAATGTGCAGAGGTGATCGTCGCCTGCGCGCCGCTCACACCCGACGGTTTCGCCAATCTGCGCTTTGCTGCGCTGGCCAACGTGTTGCCTGGCGCGCCCTTCTTCCCGGCCGCTTATCATCAGGGTGACAGGCCGGCTTTTTCTATTGCCACCGAGGCTGCTGATCTGGCAATAGAAGCGTTTACAGACGCCAAATCTATCAATGAAGGCCGCGAGGCGCTGGTGGCGGCGCTGGAAACGCATGGAAATGCATTGGCTTCGGTTGCCCGGCAGCTACAATTCCGGTTTGGAGCGCAGTTCGGCGGGATCGACTTCTCCCTGGCGCCATTCCCGACGGATGAACAATCATTGGGTGGAGCTGTCGAAGCGATGGGCGTCCCCAAAGTCGGACTGCACGGCTCCCTGGCCGCCGCTTCTCTCTTGACCGAGGCTGTTGACCGCGCAAACTTCCCGCATACCGGCTTTAGCGGATTCATGCAACCTGTGCTGGAAGATTCGGTGCTGGCTAAACGCGCTGGGGAAGGCACATTAACCATCAAGGACTTGTTGCTATACTCTGCCGTGTGCGGCACCGGCCTGGACACCGTCCCCCTGCCCGGGGATGTCACCGCGGACCAGGTTACCGCGTTGCTGCTAGACCTGTCCGCGCTGGCATTGCGGCTGGATAAACCCCTGACGGCGCGGCTAATGCCAATCCCCGGCAAAAATGCAGGCGACCCGACCGGTTTCGATTTTGCTTTCTTTGCAAACAGCAAGGTAATGACCCTGGAAGCGCAGAAATTGGAAAACGTCTTTTCAGGTGATGAAGTATTTCAAATATTCTCTCGAAAATAATGATATCCATCGATCCTGTTCCATTCAGGGTTTTGCTCTGGCTGGCCCCGGTCTTTTTTATGCTGCACAACTCAGATTGGCAGAGCTTTAACCAGATAAAATAATCATGCTAAAAAGATATTTTGTGACTACTTATGATAAAATATAGTCACAAAGGAGTAGCCATGGAACAGACCAAAGTGGGCATCCGTGAATTAAAGGAAAACCTGAGCAAATACATGGCCAAGGTCAAACTCGGTCAGAGCATCGTGATCACCGAACACGGCAAACCGGTCGGGCGCATTATCCCGGAAGGACAAAGCCTGGAGGAGCGTGTCGAGGCGCTGCGCCAGGCAGGGGTAATAGCCTGGAATGGGGAGAAATTGCGCGACATCAAACCGCCTGCAAAAAACCGCAGCGATAAACTGGCTTCCGATATTGTGATTGAAATGCGCGAATGAACCTGTACTTGGATACCAGCGCGCTGATTAAACGGTATATCAACGAGCCCGGTACAGAAGTTGTCCGCGCCTGGCTACGCGTTGCAGATTCCATAGCAACTGGCTTATTGACTCGCGCCGAAACTGCGGCTGGATTGACGCGTTTGCAACGCCGCAACATTATCACGCAAGAAGATTACAAGCTTACGCTGGAACAGTTCCACCTTGACTGGGCAATCTACCAACGAATTCTCATCAACGAAGAATTGATCGCCCGTGCCGATTTCCTGGCCTGCCAGCACGGTTTGCGGGGTTATGATGCCGTCCATCTGGCAGCCGCTTTGATTTGGCAGGAGGCGCTCATGCTACCGGTTACGCTGGCAACGTACGACCAGGAACTCGCTGGCGCCGGAATAAAGTCCGGTTTGAAAGTATTACCGGAACTCAACTGAGCTCTCAGCGTTCGGTCAGCAGTAGAACTGCTGACCGAACTTTTTTACTTCCGCCAGTATTCTCCCCCTCCTCCTTCTCTTTGCATCAATCCATAACCAACCAGTTCGCGCCGCAAGGTGGCGGTATCTTCATGAAATCGAGACAGCATCTCATTGACCTGCTTTTCGCTGTAACGCACGCCCGGGGTGAAGACTGTAACTACATAACGTAGAACCGCTTCCAGTTTCTTGCGCTGGGCCGGGATGGTTTTCAAGCGCCCATCGGGCATTGAGTAATCTTCAACCACCTTACGATCGTAACCCTCCATGTCCACACCCTCGACCACAGCAGCCAGATCCTGCTGGGAAAACAACCGGCGCGTTTTTTGCAATGTTTCCTCTTCTAGTTGATACACATTGTAGTAACTCTCCGCTTTAGCGCTGACCAAGCCCACTTCTGCCAGTTTCGAAAGGTGGTGTGAGATCGTCGAAGCCCGCAAGTGCAGAATAGCAGCCAATTGCTCAACCGAATAAGGTTGTTGGGCCAGCAGCCCCACGATTTTCAGACGGTTGGGGTCTGCCAGAGCTTTAAAGAAGTTGACCAGTTCTTCGCTCATTCTAGCTTGCCTTCATTGCCCTGCGTGACACCCCGTTCAGGGCGCCAGTAGCGCGAACCATCCCTTTCCCGGTCCAGAAAGCCGGCATCCACCAGGTCACGGCGTAGACCGGAAACGTCCAGGTGGAACCGACGGATGATGGTATTAACTTCTTTTTCGGTGTAATCCAGACCCGGTGTGAAAGCCTGAATCAAGTATTCAAGGATTACCTTGAGCTTCCCTGGCTGAGGCGGTAGCTGTTTGATTGTGCCATCCGGGTTCAGGCTGGAGGCCAAAACCTTACGAGATTTTCTGTCAAGTTCGGGGGCAGGGATGTATTCAGGCTTTTCTTCTTGCAACTGGTTTCGCGCCAGGTTTTCCAGCTTTTCGGTATTTAATTCATACACCTTATCTTGTAGCGTGACAATACCAACATGCTCCAGAAAAGCCAGGTGGTTCACTACATCTTGCAGGGGCATATTAAGGTGGCCGACAATTGTAGATTGACCGGCGAGTTCCCTTGCAAGGATCCCGATGATCCTTAGACGGTCTACGTCGGCCATCGCTTTGACAAAATCAAGGAGTTCATGAGAGTTGTTCATAGTTCACTTCCGTAGATTTAATTAGATAAACATCGAATTGAATTTTACCGGTATTCAGCTTTTTGTCAAGAGGATGTGTGAAAACGGGAGCAGGCAGAAGGCTTGGGTTGGGGCGTGTCGCATCGTCCACAAACGGGAGCATCCGGAAAGAGACAGGAGGCCATCGGTTATAATCTTCACAGACAGTTATCCCCCATCCCAATCAGGAGGTGCAATTCATGGATCTTCCAAAGCACGTGTTTTTCGAAGGGAAGATTGTCCCCTTTGAAGAGGCAAAGGTGAGCGTTGCTACGCATGCGTTCAACTATGGCACGGGGGTTTTTGGTGGAATCCGCGGCTATTGGAACGATGAAAAGAAAAAAATCTATATTTTTCGCCCCTATGACCACTACAGGCGCTTCCTGAACTCCGGGCGTATGATGAACATGCACCTTCCCTATGATGAGGAAAGCCTGATCCAGTTGACCTTGGATTTGATCCGGTTGGAGAACTGGCAGACCAACATCTACATCCGCCCGTTGATTTACAAGGCCGACCTGGGTATTGGCGTTCGCCTGCACGACCTGAGAGATGAACTGACGATTTTCTCGATGCCCTTTAAGCAATACGTCAAAAATGATACCAGCGCACACGTAACAGTTTCTTCGTGGCGCCGGCTGGATGACAACATGATCCCCGCACGCGGCAAGATCAGCGGCGCGTATGCCAATTCGGCGTTGATCAAAACCGACGCGCAACGGGCAGGATTCGACGAAGCGCTGGTGCTCAATCAGGATGGCCACATTTCTGAGGGCAGCGCCATGAACGTTTTCATGGTTCGTGACGGCACCGTAATTACACCCCCTGTGACCGACAACATCCTGGAGGGCATCACCCGAAAAACAGCCATGGAACTGGCAAAGAACGAGCTCAGCTTATCGGTGGTCGAACGCCCCATCGATCGGACCGAGATTTATATCTGTGATGAATTGTTCATGACCGGTTCGGCCGCCGAGATCGTCGCCATTACCAAAGTGGACTATCGTCCTGTAGGCAAGGGCGAAATGGGACCGGTTGCAGGCCAATTGAGAGAATTATTTAGCGAGATCGTGCACGCCAAAAACCCAAAGTACGCGCATTGGAATGTGGAAGTGTAGCCAAAACCACAGATGAAAAACGCTCTGGCGGAATTCAAGACTCCGCCAGAGAGTTTTATTAATTATCTTTGGAGAAGCTAGTACCGCAACAGAATTAAATTGTAGGGTAGAAATAAATTCTGCAACCTGAAATTTATCAGGAATACCCTACAGCTTAAGCAAGTTGCGGCACTAGGGATCTATCCTAACGATTCTTCTTGAAACGAACCAAAACCAGGTTTCTATCACAATCGCTGAACGTGTCTATATAAATCCTGTCCGAAAGCGGCAAACCGGCCTGGTCCAATAATTGCACGTAGATCGTATCG
>JAABUE010000210.1 GCA_011389535.1 Anaerolineales bacterium | reverse complement strand
CAGGCCAGAAGCAGTTGGGTGGCCGGCGCTCTCATCCTGGATGATAAAGTCTTTGCTCCCAACTCGGACGGCATTCTCTATGTCCTCGACCTGCAGGATGGATCCTCTTCGTCTGCTTTACAAAAGATCGATCTTGGCGGCGCGCTCTGGGCGCAACCCAGCACGGACGGTAACCTGGTCTATGTTGCCTCGTTAGACCACTATCTGTATGCCATCGATCCGGATACCTACGAGTTCGCCTGGCCAGCCGTCGACCTGGGCGGCGCGGCTCCGGGCACACCACTCGTCGGCCCGGATGGAAATGTTTACGTCGGATCATTTGATTCGGCAGTTGTAAAAGTGGATCCTGCTACGGGGGCCGATACGCTTTTGACCAGCACGCAAGGCTGGGTCTGGGGTGGACCTGTAACTGATGGTGAGAACATCTATTTTGGCGACCTCGAAGGTTTTTTGTTTGCCGTGGACGCTGCCAACGGAAACCAATCCTGGTCCATCCAACCAGACGGCCCGGTAGTCGGCAGTCCGTTGGTAATATCTGAAAATATTGTCTTTGTAACCGAGTCCGGTTCCGTCTACGCTGTGGATAGTGCGGGGGAGATCGTCTGGCAGCGCCAGGTGGGCGGGCAAATTTATACTTCACCCGTTGCCAGCCTGGACCGGATCATCGTAGCGCCCATGCAAGCCGAATTTTCATTGGCCGTGCTCGACGCTAATGGAAACCAGGCTTGGACATTCCAACCTGAGAACTAAGGATTGTACTATGTGGGAAACCATCATTATTCAACCGTTTACAAACCTGCTGCTGTGGATCTATTCTCTAATAGCGAATATCCCCGGCGCATTTGGATGGGCCATCATCTTGTTCACCATCCTCATCCGCGTCGTCACCTGGCCGCTCAATGCGCAACAGTTGAAAGGGGCGCAGGCCATGCAGGAACTGCAGAAAGACAAAGAGTGGCAGGCCATTCAGAAAAAATATGCCAAAGACAAAGAGAAGCTGGCGCAGGAACAAATGCGCATCTATAAAGAAAGAGGCATCAGCCCCTTTAGCTCCTGCCTCCCCACGTTGATCCAGTTCCCGATCATTATCGGACTCTACCAGGCCATCATCCACGCGCTTGCCGCTGCGCCGCTCGGCCTGCTGAACTTGGCGCGCAACGTTTATCCCAGTTTGAGTGCGGCCGCGCTCATCCCCCTCAATAGCCGCTTCCTGTGGATGGACCTGAGCCAGCCCGAATCCATTCCGATTTTTGGCTTCAACCTGCCAACGCTGGCTTTAGTTGTAGCAGTCACAACTTACATCCAGTCAAAACTGACGATGCCAGCTTCGGCTAACCCCGGTGACCAATCGGCTGCCATGACCAAAACCATGAGCATCTACATGCCGCTCTTGCTGGGTTATTTTGCACTCACCTTCGCTTCGGGTCTGTCGGTATACTTCATTACCAGCAACATGCTGGGTATCTTCCAGTATGCCGTCACTGGACGCGCCAACTGGCGCAACCTGCTGCCGGGCGGTGATAAGCAAGATAAACAAGATAAACAAGCCAAAGCGAAAGTCGCTAAATAGGATATGTGGGAGGAAATCATGAACGAAAAAGCAACGCTTGAGATTATTGCCCCTACTGTGGAGGAAGCCCTCGCGCAAGGATTGGCCCAACTCGGCCTGCCTGCCGAGGCCATCAGCATGGAAGTGTTGGATGCTGGATCCAAAGGATTGTTCGGACTGGGCGGACGCCAGGTGCGTGTGCGCCTGACCGTCAAATCGGAGCAAGAATCAGCTACCCCGGCTCCCGCTTCAACGCCGGACCGCAAGCCTGCTCCCGCCTCGGTAAAGAAATCGCGGCCCGAGCCGAAAGAACCTGTACCGGCCCCTGCCCCGGAAGATAAGGGGGAACCGGACGAGCTGCTTAACCTGGCCGAAGAAACCGTTTCCAAATTGCTGTATCACATGAATATGGAGGCGCAAGTCTCTGCCCATTATCAAGAATCCGACCGCGATGATCGTCGCACCATCCACGTAGATGTGCGCGGCGATGACCTGAGTATCCTGAT
>JAABUE010000209.1 GCA_011389535.1 Anaerolineales bacterium | reverse complement strand
ATCAGGAAGCCGCGCGTCACCAGGTCTTCGAGCAACGTGCCACCGGCAGCCAGCAGCGCGGTCAACACGCGCAAGCCATTTAGCTGGGCGATATTGGTATCAGGGGCGAACTGCAAAATGCTGGTCAAGAACAGCAATCCCCACAGCAATCCCAGCACGCCTCCGGCAATATTCGCAACCATGCGGGAAGGAGCGCCAAGCCCGAACGAGCGCAACAGTTCACCCAGCGGCACCCCGGCGTGCATCCGCATGATGACTGCCAGGATGACGGAAAAACCAATCAGGAACGACACCAACAAAGCGACGACTGCCGCCTCCACGGACAATCCCTGGCTCAGTAAAGCTGGAATGGGACCGAAGTTCGGTCCGATCAGCAGGAACAGCAGAACGATCACGATTGCCAGGCGGCGCGAAACAGAATTGCGATCAACGACAGTAATATCCATTTTTTCCTCCGGAAACAATAAAAGATAATATGAATATAGCGGATACCACGCGTGACGACATCATTCTTCCGACCGATCCCGGTATCCATCGAAAGTTGGATTGCAAACCACCTTACGGCAACTCCTGAAACCCCAACATTTTCCCCGCCAACCGCTGGCGGTGAAGCTATCACCGTCAGCCAGAACGAACTGCGCTCCCTTCCTTATTATATATTGTGGTTACGCGCAAATTGCGATTTCACCCGCACACATCCCCCGGCTATGCCGCTGACGATTTACGCGCAAGGTGGAAATTTCTTTGTTGCTAGGGCTGCCAGGTTGCCCTAAGCGATCTCGACCACCGGCTTACGCGCCCGATAAGCAATATACCCTTCCGCCCAGAAGAAAACCAGCGCGATCCAGACCAGCGAAAACCCGATCAAGCGGGTGGTGCTGAATGGTTCTTTGTAGATCAGCACCCCGATCAGGAACTGCAATGTTGGGGCGATATATTGCATGACTCCCACCATTGTCAGCGGGATGCGCCTGGCCGCAGATGCAAACATCAGCAAGGGAATTGTTGTTACTACCCCTGCGCCAATCAATAACACATTTGAAAGCACATCGGTATGGCCAAACGCGCCCTGGCCGCTGCTTTCAACGAACAGCAGGTATGCCAGGGCAGGCAAAAATACAAGCCCGGTCTCCAGCGTCAAACCATAAAGCGAGCCGAGCGGGGCCATCTTTTTCACCAGCCCGTATACTCCGAAGGAAAACGCCAGCGAAAGCGCGATCCAGGGCAGCGACCCGTAGGTCCACGTCAGGTAGACCACACCGGCGGTCGCCAGCCCGAGCGGGACCCATTGCGCCGGCCGCAGGCGCTCGCCCAGGAAGATCATCCCCAGCAGCACGCTCAACAATGGATTGATGAAATAGCCCAGGCTGGTCTCCACGATATGCCCGGCGTTCACGCCCCACACGTAGATCAGCCAGTTGACGCTGAGCAGCACGCCGGCCGTGAGATAGATGCCGACTACGCGCCAGGTCAGGGTCGAGCGGAACTTCGTCCACTGCCGGGTTGCCAGGATCACAACCACCAGCAAAAGGAATGACCAGAGGATGCGGTGTCCAATTACCTGTAAAGCGGGAACATCCTGCAACCATTTCCAATAGATCGGGAAAAGCCCCCACATGATATAAGCGCCGAGCGCGTATAACATCCCTTTATTCATGTCTAAATCACTCCTTTGACAGTCGGCAAGTATACACTACCAGGTTGGAAAATCCAAAATACAACCCATTGGCGTAGTACAAAGTAGAGCAGGGTTGATTCTACTGGTTGATCTAGATATTTAGAAATAAGGAGTGAAAAATGAAAAAGAAACTGATCGTTTTGAGTCTTGTGTTAATTCTCGCCCTCACTTTAGCTTCTCCGGTCTTCGCCCACAGCGCGCCGCCTTGTAATGACACAGATGGCGATGGCAGCCCGAGTGGAGCTGAATATGCGGCTCACCATATCGTCCCACTCGCTCATGATGGAGCGCTCGGTGATGGCGGGCATAAACCCGGCTCTCATCGCGGATTTTCTCTATGTAACCCGAGCGGTAAATAGCAACATACTTCTCTTTACCTTTTTCCTGCTCCAGGTAAATGAAATAACAATCTTGGAAACGCAGACAGGCTTTTGATTACAAAAGCCTGTCTG
>JAABUE010000208.1 GCA_011389535.1 Anaerolineales bacterium | reverse complement strand
CCAAAGGGTGGATTCCAGGCGACTGCCTCGAAATTGGTCTGCGAGACATTGGTGACCACCAATCCTGACTGAGCCGGACTGGTGATCTCGATCTGGAGCGGGAGCGGCGTATTGGTCGGTATTTCGGTCGGCCGTAATGTCGCAGTAGCCGGCTCGTTACCGGAGAGTGTACTTGTCGGTAAATTAAACGGCAATGCGATCAGGCGCGGCACGCGGAACATCTCGACAATGCCCTCACGGTGGGAGAACAGGTGGGTCATCGGCCAGACCTGGTTGAAGATGGGCGTGATATACGGATGGTTGAAATCCACTGCGATGATTACGCGGTCACCCGGGGCGCCGGCATCGCTAGTGGAGGCGCCATTTTTCTGGCAATCGGAGTAATTTGCGGAGCTGGATTCATAAAAAGTGAAGTCGGGGACATCATCTTTTGGATCTGCATCCCGGCTGGAACAAATGGTTACGTTCAGGTAACCGATCTCGGGTTGTTGCGCGCCGGGTGTATAGAACAAGGCGATCGTTTGCCGGTCGGCATAATCCTTTATTGATTCTAAGCGGGCAATATCTTGTTCCTCCTCGCTATCGCAAGCCTCCCCGCTTGAGTCAAGATCCACACAAAAGGCGAGATCATATTGCCCCGTGACTGCATAACGGACTGTCTGGCGGGCGATATTTTCGACCGTCAGCCAGGCCTGGAACAAGGCCGCGAGATCGATGATCCCGAAGATCAGCATTAAAAGGATCGGCAAAGCCAGGGCAAACTCGAGCAGCGCCTGGGAGCGGCTGGCCGCGCCATGAGGTCCATTGCGGTTTTTGCGAGTGAATAAAGTCAATTTTTTCATCAGCTTATCCTTAATACCCTTATTGCGTCAGGCGAGTGGCCAAATACTGGGCAATATCCAGGAAGATCGCGCGCAACTGGTTCCCGCTGGGCGCATAATAATATTTCCCGCCGCCGACATCTGCAGCATAGCGCATCAATTGCTCACCGGCGCCATAACAATCCTCTACAGCATCATACGGTACCTCGGTACATTTCTGAGTAGGGTCGTTTATTCTTAGCCGAGGGACACTTGTTCTTACCAGGTCTCCCAGGCCGATCGTAAAGATGAGCGCCTTCTGATCTTCGGACACAAAATCGGCCATATCGCGGGCAAAGTCATCCGCATCATAGCGTTCAGGCCAGTAAACACCGCCCGCCGCCAGGCAGGACTCATTGTCATCCTGAAAGCAATGGCGCGTAGTTGGGCTCAGGTCGCGGCAGTATGGATTGGTCCAGGTATTGTTTGGACATGCAAGGGTTGGGGCATTGGCAGCGCCATCAGTCAGCAGGATGACCACCCACAGCGCTTCCTGCCTGAAGGTATCTTTGTTGCCAAACTCGTTCCCCGCAAATTTCAATCCCTGACCGATGGCCGTGGTTGGACATGTGTCGGGGTTACCGGTTAAGTGATAAACAGGACAGTCAAAACCTTTATAGACGTCACCGACACCATCACCGTCCGCATCGATAATGTCACCCGCAGCATCCCGTTCATATTCCCGGCAGGGTCCCGGGACAGGAGGAGAGGTCGAGTCAGGATGCGGGCAAACGCCCGGATCGACAACCTCCAAACCATTGATCGCGGCAAGTACAGCTGCCTTATTGTCCGAGAAACTAAGGTCAGTACGGGCTTTATCGTCAAATGTCACGATGGCTACGCGATCATAAGGGAAATAGAGCTGGTCGACAAAGGCCGCGGCGGCAGCTTTTACTTCCTTGAACGGGTGACAATTATCAAGAGGGTTGCACTGGCCGGGGTCGAACATGGGGTCATCACGAGCTGCATCATATGTCATTGATTCCGAAGCATCTATCACCAAGACCACATCCATCGAAGCCGCCTCGGAAACCGCCGTAGCCGAAATCGAGGTTTCGTGGATGCCAAGCACCGACATAAAGGTCAGCTTGACGATCGAAGTCGCATGCACGCGCACAAGCTTGCGGGGTGGATCAGTACATATAGCCGGATCCGGATCATTAGGATCACAAACTTCTACAATTGCGGAGGGGTCGTTGATCCCATTCAAGACCAGGAACTCCAGTGCGGCCTTCTGCAAGTCGTCCGTGTCATACCCTTCCCGGAACTGCGCGGTGGCTGCCAGGGCGGCCGCATCCACCGCGCGGCGCAGCTTGCCGTGGTTAAGGTAAACCAGGCC
>JAABUE010000207.1 GCA_011389535.1 Anaerolineales bacterium | reverse complement strand
TACCTTGATATCGACCGGCCCCTCCACAAGGACCATAACAGGATGAAAGAGCTGGTCAAATCCGGCGAGATTTTGGAAGCCGTGGAACAGATCGTTGGCACTCTGGAATAAATACTATTGGAGTCAGGATGACAATTCGAACGATAAAAGCCCCGCGCGGGACACAATTGACCTGTAAGAACTGGCTGATCGAGGCTCCCTACCGGATGATCCAGAACAACCTGGACCCGGAAGTTGCCAGCACGCCCGAAAAATTAATTGTCTACGGCGGGCGCGGCCGGGCTGCCCGCAACTGGGAAAGTTTTGACGCCATTCTGGAGTCGCTGCGCAACCTGGAACCTGACGAAACGCTGCTCGTCCAGAGCGGCAAGCCGGTCGGCGTGTTTCAATCGTACGAGGACGCCCCGCGGGTGATCATTGCAAACACGAATATCGTGCCTGCCTGGGCCACCCAGGAAAACTTCGACCGCTGGGAGGCCGAGGGCCTGATCATGTATGGCCAGATGACGGCTGGCAGCTGGATTTACATTGGCACACAGGGCATCCTGCAAGGGACGTATGAAACCCTGGCGGCTGCGGCGCGGCAACACTACGGCCCCAACGCCAGCTTGAAGGGAAAATTCGTGCTCACAGCCGGCTTAGGAGAGATGGGTGGAGCCCAGCCTTTGGCCGTCACCATGAATGAAGGCGTGACGCTGGTGGTCGAGATCGATCCATGGCGTGCAAAACGCCGTTTACAGCACCGTTATATCGATGTGGTGGTGGATACGCTCGAAGAGGCGATGACCATGGTCGAGGAAGCGGTCAGGGAAGAAAGGCCGCTCAGTGTTGGGCTGATCGGGAATGCAGCCGATATTTTCCCCGAACTGGTAGAGCGCGGCGTTGTACCGGATATGGTCACCGACCAGACCTGCGCTCACGACCCGCTCATGTACCTGCCCACCGGCATGACCATCGAAGCCGCCGAGGAATTACGCAGCCAGGACCCCAAGGAATATCAAAGGCTTTCGATGCAAGCCATGGCAAAACATTGCGAGGCCATCGTGGCGATGCAGGAAATGGGCTCAATTGCCTTCGATTATGGTAATAATCTAAGGCAGATGGCGTACAACGCCGGCTACACGGGGGCCAAGAATGCGGAGGGTGAGTGGGTTTATCCCGGTTTTGTTCCGGCTTATATCCGTCCTTTGTTCTGTGAGGGGCAGGGACCCTTCCGCTGGGTGGCACTCTCCGGTGATCCAAAAGACATTTATGAGACCGATAAGATCATCATGGATCTTTTCCCTGAAAAGGAACACCTGGTGCGCTGGTTGAAGATGGCACAGGAACAGGTAGCCTTCCAGGGCTTGCCCAGCCGCATCTGCTGGCTCGGATACGGTGAGCGAGACAAGGCCGGACTGGCCTTCAATGAGGCGGTTGCCAGCGGACGGTTGAGCGCGCCGATTGTGATTGGCCGCGACCACCTGGACTGTGGGTCTGTCGCCAGCCCGAACAGGGAGACCGAGGCGATGTTGGACGGTTCCGATGCCATCGCGGACTGGCCCCTGCTCAATTTTGCCTTGAACAGCATTGGCGGCGCCACCTGGGTCAGCTACCATCACGGCGGCGGCGTGGGCATCGGTTACAGCTTGCACGCAGGCCAGGTCATCGTCGCAGATGGCACTGAAGCTGCGGCCCGGCGGTTGAAACGGGTGCTGACCTTCGACCCGGGCATGGGCGTCATCCGTCATGCCGACGCGGGTTATCCGGAAGCCATCGCGTTTGCCCGGGCGCACGGGGTGAAAATTCCGATGCCACGGGATTAAGCCAGTAGCATGTTGATGGATCGAGAAGAAGGCAGCTGAGACCATGAAAGTACTCATTGCGAACCAGCACGAAGTGACCCAACTTCTCCCGATGAGCGAGTGCATCGAAGTGATTTCCGACGCGCTAAAAATGCTTGCGGGCGGCGATGGGATTTTGCCTTTGCGCACGATGCTGGTCCTGCCTGACGGACAGAACTTGATGGGGCTGATGCCGTCTTATATCGGAGGCATGCAATCGGTGGGCGTCAAAGTGATCACTGCCTTCCCGAGCAACTATGGAACAGAATATGACACACATCAGGGCGTGGTCCTCCTGTTCGATACACAAAACGGGGTCTTGCGCGCCATCCTGGATGCCACGTCCATCACCGCTATTCGAACGGCGGCGGCCAGTGGCGCGGCGACCAGGTTGTTGTCCAGGGCAGATGCGGGCGATCTAGCCATCATCGGCGCAGGGACGCAGGCGCATACCCACCTGGAGGCGATGCTTAACGTCCGCAAGATCCGGCGTGTGAGAGTCTACAGTCATCCGCTCGAAGGAGCCTACGAATTCGCAG
>JAABUE010000206.1 GCA_011389535.1 Anaerolineales bacterium | reverse complement strand
AGACTCGAGAGACTGGTCGAACAACGCACGTCAGAGTTGCGCGATGTGAATGACCAACTGGAAGTCGAGATCGAACAACGCCGGCGGGCAGAAAAAGCCCTTACCCAGCGTGCGGCTGAAGAGTTGGAGCAATCCGAGGCGCGTTTCCGGGCCATGTTCGAAAATGCCGGGATTGGAATTGCCATGGTCGGGTTCGACCGTCGTCCACTGGAAGTCAATGCAGCACTGGTGAAAATGACGGGTTACAGCGTTGAAGAGCTATACCAGATGACCGGTGCTGATCTAAGTTATCCGGAGGACGCGGAAATTGGCATCCCTGAACTGCAGAATGTGCTGGCAGGTACATTGGATTCCTACCAGATCGAGAAGCGCTACCTCCGAAAGGATGGAGAGATTTACTGGGTACGATTAACTAACTCTGTTGTCCGTTCAGCAAACGGAACGCCACAGTACTTGGTATCAATGATCGAGGACATCAATGAGCGAAAACACATGCTCGAAGATTTGCGCAGATCGCAGGCGCGCTTCCAGGCCGTGTTTGAAAATGCCGCCGTAGGCATAGCGGTGATGAGCCTCGACCGCCGCGCCCTGGAAATCAATCCTGTGGCGGAGAAGATTGTCGGCTACACCGCCGAAGAATTGTATACCATAGTCCCTCTCAAGCTCGCGCTTCCCGAAGACCTTGGTGTGGATAGCGAGTTATTTCCGGAATTGATCAGGGGCAAGCGGAATTCCTATCTCATGGAACGCCGTTATCGACGTAAGAACGGTGAGATTTTCTGGGCCCGCATCAACTATTCACTGGTCCGTGACCTGGACAGTAACCCCGATTACCTGATTGGCATGATCGAAGATATCGATGACCAAAAACGCGCCTCCGAGCGCTTGGCTGCCCAGGAAGCGGAGCATCGCCATATTTTGGAGCAACGCGTTGCTGAACGCACTCAGGAACTCAATAAAGCCAATGAGCTGCTCCAACAAAAGGCCGCGCAGGAGGCCGTTGCAACGGAACGCACCCGCCTGGCGCGCGACCTGCACGATGCCGTCACCCAAACCCTGTTTTCGGCTACCCTTATTGCTGATGTCTTACCTGATATCTGGCAAATGAATATCGAAGAGGGCAGGCGCCGCCTGGAAGAACTGCGACAGCTCACGCGCGGCGCGTTGGCAGAGATGCGTATGCTATTGGTAGAATTACGTCCAAATGCGCTGGTCGAAGTGCCGCTCTCTATTCTTTTGCGGCAGTTGAGTGAAGCGCTCACCGGCCGGGCCAGGGTCGATATCCAGTTCACATTTGAAGGCGAGCGAAAACTTCCTCCCGATGTACAGGTGGCGCTCTACCGCATTGCACAGGAAGCGCTCAACAACATGGTCAAACATAGCAAAGCCTCGCAGGCAATGGTCGTGCTGCGCCTGGGGGAGCAGGTGCGCTTGAGCATCACTGACAACGGCGCGGGCTTTGACACGACCAGTGTCACCGCCGACCACCTGGGATTGAAGATCATGTGTGAGCGTTCGGAGGCCATCCAGGCAAAATTCAGCCTCTACAGCGAGCCTGGCGAAGGCACCCAGGTGACCGTAATCTGGCAGGATTAAGGAGATAACATGAACGACGAGACAAAAATACGCGTAATGATCGTGGACGACCACGCCGTGGTCCGCTCCGGACTGGGGGCTTTCCTCTCGGTCATCCCGGATCTTGAGCTTGTGGGCGAGGCCGAGAACGGGGAACTGGCTGTCGTGCGCTGCGGCCACTTACACCCGGATGTGGTCTTGATGGACCTGATGATGCCGGGTACGGATGGCGTCACAGCCACCCGCCTCATTCGCGAGAAGCACCCACAGACGCAAATCATTGCTCTGACGAGTTTCCAGGAAGATGAACTGGTACAGAACGCCATGAAGGCCGGGGCAATTGGTTATTTAATGAAAAATGTCTCAGCGCAAGAGCTGTCTGCGGCCATTCGTGCCGCCCGAGCGGGCAGAATGACCCTTTCCCCGGAAGCAGCACAGGCCCTGGTACATGCTTCTCAACAGGCCGCGGAAACCGAATCCCTGACCGAGCGCGAACTGGACGTACTGCGTTTAATGGTGGATGGCATGAACAATGCAGAAATTGCCGAGCGCCTGGTGATCAGCCTTTCGACGGTCAAATACCACATCAGCAACATTCTGATGAAACTGGATGTGGAAAACCGGGTCGCAGCGGTCACTACTGCGATGCAAAAGAAGCTGGTGTAGGGGCAGGTTGAACCCGCCTCTACACCTAACCTATCCACTTGACCAGGGGGTAAACTCATCCTAAGGCGGGTGTAATTTTTTTTCCACAGACGTACACTGGGGGCAGAAATGGAAACAAAAATGACCCGTATCCTGCTTGCCGACGATAACCAAGACCTAAGTTCAGCGCTGGCGCTCCTGTTGGAGACCCGCCTGAGCGCAACCATTGTTGGGGAAGCCTGCACGATGGAATCCCTGCTGTCG
>JAABUE010000205.1 GCA_011389535.1 Anaerolineales bacterium | reverse complement strand
GCTGCTGGCGCAGGCCTTCCTGCCAGGCATGCTGGAGCGCGATTCCGGTGTGTTCGTGAACGTCTCCTCCACGGGCACGGCATTCATGGGTGCTTACGAGACCTTCAAAGCCGCGCAGGTCCATCTGACGAACACGCTGGACGCCGAACTGGAAGGCACCGGCGTGGTTGCCTTCACCATTGGCCCGGGGCTGGTCCCTACCGAGACGGCTACTACTGCCATCGCCGAACTGGCTCCGCAATTGGGTATGGACCCGCAGGGGTTCTTCGAGAAGAATGCAGGGGCCGTGCTTTCGGTAGAAGAAGCCGGGGTCGGCTTTGCGGTTGCCGTCGTGCTGGCCGAGCAGTTCCGCGGGCAGGAGATTTCATCCATCCAGGTTTTGAAAGCGGTGAACCTGCTCGGCGGCACCGCTGCTGCATCCACGGGGCAGAGCCTGAGCAAGGAACAGTGGCAGCGAGCCCTTGCCCTCTGCAAGCGCGTGCGGACGACACTGGTCGAACAGTCCGAGGGTTGGAAGGGGCGCTCCCTGTTCGAGCGCCAGTGGGTCATCCGTGATTTCAAGAAGACAGCCGGGATGCCGGTGGAGGCCTGGCTGGATGCGCTCGAGGGGCTGGAAGATAATCTGTCAAATCAAACCCCGCCTCTTTCTACCCCGAGCCTGCATTTGGAGAAATTAGCCGGGTACTACACCCACCTGGCTGACCTGGCCCGTGGCTACGAAAAAGATCCGCTCAAGCTGGAAGAGAACCTGCGCCACATCCAGTCCTGGCAGGCAGACGTTGAGGAATTAGAAAAATTGCTCTACAAGGAATAATTGATGGTCGAATCAGTCGCACAGATATTGGCGCGTGCCGGATTATCGCACAGTACGCTTGGCGGACAGGTGGCCGTTGTCACCGGGGCCGGGCGCGGCATCGGACGCGAAGCTGCCCGCGCGCTGGCCTGGTTGGGCGCAAAAGTGGTCATCGCCGAGTTGAATGATGTGCTCGGCACTGAAACGCGCGAACTCATCCAAAAGGATGGCGGGGAAGCGTTGTTCATCCACACCGATGTGTCGGATGTGTATTCGGTCACGGCGCTTGCATCAGAAACGCACAAATCCTTTCGGACGGTGGATATCCTGGTCAATAATGCGATCCTGTGCCCGGCGGGTTCGGTCGTCGAGATGGATGTGGAGTTATGGGACGATGTTCTCGCTGTCAACCTGCGTGGAACCTTCCTGACCTGTAAAACTTTCCTGCCCGAGATGTTAGCCAAAAAGCATGGTGTGATCGTAAATATGGTTTCGACCGAAGCCATGCCTGGTTTATCGGCTTACATCGCATCCAAGCAGGGCATTGCCGGCTTCAGCCAGTCGCTAGCGCTGGAGGTGGAGGGACAGGGCGTGTATGTCATTCCGTTCGGGCCGGGGATGGTGGATACGCCTGGCATCCGCAATGTGGCCTCGGACCTGGCTCCGCGCCTGGGCTTGACCACTGAACAATTTTTGGCAATTCCTTTACACCCTGCCTTCGACGGGTTGATGCCGGTGGAATATGCCGGTGCAGCGACGGCTTACCTGATTGCGAAACTGGCGGATGAATTCCACGGTGAAACGGTCACGGGCTATGAAGTGCTGGAACGCGCCGGGGTGATTGGGTCGCCCGGGGCGGGGAGGCAGGCTGAGGCTTTGTCTGAAGCGCGGGCGGAATCCGTCGATTTGGGTCTTACGGAAGATATCCAATCCTTGTGTGCACAGTTTGCTGAAATGATTGCCGCGACTGAAGCGGAGGTCAACCAATTACCTGCCTTTGTTCGGCCGATTGCGCGAGGCGGATTTAAGAAGAAATCCAGCCAGAGCCTCCATGAATGGGCGCGGACAGCTGCTGCCCTAATGGATTGGCTGAAATCACCTCAAACGATACAGGCCGAATTGCCGCGCCTGAAACCTTTGCTCGACAAGCTTGTTTCTTATTACCAAGGTGTCCCCGCCGAAACCGCGCGTTTCACCAAGGATGCGGAGATGCTGCAGAGCGTGGAGTGGATCTCGCAGGAGCGGATTGCGTTGATCCATCGGTTGGAAGCAGAACTGGAAGAAGTTGCTTTAGGGGGCCGGTAGTAACGACTTTAGTCGTTAATAGCGAATGAAGTCGCCACTACGAGTAATCCTGTCGTTATAAATTCACCCCATGCTGGTCTCGCAAAATATCGAGCGTTCTGGCTACTTCCGCTTGCTTTTGCTCCTCGCTCCACCCCAAAACTTCTACCACAATGTCAGCCAGCTCATCGACCAACGGACGGTTGAGATGGCCGAGGTAGGCCATTAAAGAACGCCGCAGGATCAGGTCGTCCAGATGGGTGACCATCTCATTTTCAGCCAGGAACGCGACTTCGCGGCAGGTCATGGCGGGATAATGCTCGAGGGGTGAGTCGTCTCCAGCCTGGTAGGCGTCGACATCCCGGCAGCGTGAACCGTAACGCGCAAAGAGCTGCGCATTACATTCAGGCGAATCTTTCATGGCTGTGTAATCACGCCCGCCGCCGATGGGCAGCTGTTTCGTGTCCCCAAC
>JAABUE010000204.1 GCA_011389535.1 Anaerolineales bacterium | reverse complement strand
CTTCCAATGGGACGAAGAGTTCGACAAAGACGAGCTTGCGGGTGAACTTGCAGATGTGGCCTTATATTTACTGCAATTGGCATCTATTTCAGGGATTGATCTGGAAGACGCAATTTTGAAGAAGTTGGAAATCAACACAAAGAGAGAATGGGATAGCAAGGATAAGAAATGAAAGTATCGGTTTTCGGCGGCTCACAACCCAAACCTGACTCCCCTGCTTACGAGCAAGCCTGTCAACTGGGCGAGCTCCTGGCGAGGCGTGGCCATACCGTCCTCACCGGCGGCTACATCGGCACGATGGAAGCCGTCTCGCGCGGCGCGCATGAAGCGGGCGGGCACGTGATCGGCGTGACCTGTGCCGAGATCGAGCGTTGGCGAAATACGGGCGCAAACCAATGGGTGAAAGAACAGTGTCGTATGGAAACGCTGGTAGAACGGTTGCAGTTCCTGGTCCAGGAATGCGACGCGGGCATCGCCCTCCCGGGCGGCCCCGGCACACTGGCTGAGATATCCGTGATGTGGAACTTGATGATCGTGGAGTCCATGCACCGGAGGCCGCTGGTGCTGGCCGGGGACGGATGGCAGTTCGTTTTTGACCAGCTCTACAAGACCCTGGACATGTATATTCCTGCCAGCCAGCGCGAGTTGCTCTGGTTTGCAAAGGATGTACAGACTGCCGTCAAGTTAATAGAAAATGGAGCATAGAGACTGAAGAGCAGTCTCGGCAAACTCCATACACTACTCTCGAATGATCTAAGCATATATTCTCCGGAGAAAAAATGGCAGAGGAAAAACTCCCTACTCAAAAAGAAAACTTCGCCGAGTGGTACAACCAGCTCGTGCAAAAGGCCGAACTGGCCGACTATGCTCCCGTGCGCGGCTGCATGGTGGTACGTCCCTATGGCTGGACGTTGTGGGAAAACATGCAGGCCGGGCTTGACCGTCGTTTCAAAGAGACCGGGCACGTCAATGCGGCCTTCCCGATATTAATCCCGCTATCCTTCTTCGAAAAGGAGAAGGAACACGTTGAGGGCTTCTCTCCCGAATTGGCAATCGTTACCCACGGTGGCGGCGAGAAACTCGAAGAGCCCCTGGTGGTGCGCCCCACATCTGAGACCATAATTGGCTACATGTATTCAAAATGGATCAAGTCCTGGCGTGACCTGCCCGTGTTGATCAACCAGTGGGGTTCGGTGTTGCGTTGGGAACTGCGCACCAAGCTTTTCCTGCGCACGGCCGAGTTCTACTGGCAAGAAGGCCACACCGCTCATGCAACCGAGGAAGAAGCCCGCGAAGAAACTTACCGCATGCTGGACGTATATGCCGATTTCGCGATCACCGATGCCGCTATCCCTGTTTTCAAAGGCGTTAAATCTGACACTGAGAAATTTGCCGGCGCGCAGATGTCCACCAGCATCGAAGCGATGATGGGAGATAAACGCGCCCTGCAATCTGGTACCTCCCATTTTTTCGGTCAAAACTTCGCTAAGGCTTTCGATATCCAGTTTCTCGACAAAAACAACACCCTGCAATACTGCCACACCACCTCGTGGGGTCTCTCCACGCGTATGATCGGCGCAGTTATCATGGTGCACGGCGATGACCAGGGCCTGAAACTGCCCCCCAAGATCGCTCCAATCCAGGTGGTGCTGGTGCCCATCTACAAGAACCTGGATGAGAAGAGCAGGGTGATGGAAGTGGCCGACAACATTTTTGCCGAGCTCAAAGGCGCCGGTATCCGCATCAAAATGGATGACCGTGATGAAGTCACACCCGGCTTCAAGTACAACGACTGGGAGATGCGCGGTGTACCCCTGCGGATCGAGGTTGGCCCCAGGGATGTGGAAAAAGGCTCGGTTGCGCTGGCAAGACGGGATATCCCCGGACGCGAAAGTAAATCATTCGTCCCCCAGGCGGATCTGGCCCGGACCGTCAGCCAGCTGCTGTCCGAGATCCAGGCATCGATGCTCAGGCAGGCTACCGAGTTCCGCGATGCCAACATTCACCACCCCAAGGATTACGCTGAGTTAAAAGAAGTAGTCAAGGATGGCTGGGCATTCGCCTGGTGGTGCGGCTCCAGGGAATGTGAAGCCAAGGTCAAGGAGGAGACCAAAGCGACCACCCGGGTTATCCCCTTCGACCAGCCCATAGACACAGGCAAGTGCATCGTCTGCGGTGAGCTGGCGGAGAAGAAAGTTTACTTCGCAAGAGCGTATTAGCGTGCGACGTGCGGTGTGCGATGTGCGTAGTTTTTCTACTGCACGTCGCACATCGCACCCAGCACCTGGCACGTAACCATGCCCGCAATTGACCTCGCCCGCCTGCGCAAGCAAGCCAATCGTCTGGCCGACTTTTTCTTCGTGCCGGAAGATTTTTTAAAGCAATTGCGCGAGGTGTTGGAATTCTATGTCAATTACTCCTTGCGAACAAAAGAGAACGTCGCACCAGGTTCCAACCTGCCCACTTTTCGCACACCGGCTGTAGTCATAAGGCAGATCGAAAACGCAGTCGGACCGATTGCCAAAGAAAACGCCCATTACGCGTTGGAACTGGCCGATCTGCTCTGGGAT
>JAABUE010000203.1 GCA_011389535.1 Anaerolineales bacterium | reverse complement strand
TTTTGTCGTTATCTCTGCCCGGTCGGCGGTTTCATCGGGCTGTATTCGCAGCTTGCCCCGGTCGAAGTGCGGGTGGTGGATACTACCGTCTGCGCCGCCCACACCGAGAAAACCTGCTACACCGGCAGCGCCGAGGGTTATGGCTGCCCGTGGGACGTCTTCCCGCCCGGTATGGTCAAGAACACCTACTGCGGCACGTGCATGGAATGCCTGCGCACCTGTCCTCATGACAACATCGCTATCAACATCCGATCGTTCGGCGCCGATCTCTCGGTGGAACGCAACCGCAAGCTGGACGAAGCCTATAAAGCCTTCATCATGCTGGGTGCTGCGGCAGTCTATTCAGCAGTTTTGTTGGGACCCTGGGGCGCGCTCAAGCTAGCGGCTTACTCGGTCGGGACGCTGCCCTGGCTGGCTTATGCCACTTCTTTCCTGACCCTGATCCTGCTGGCGCTCCCCGGCCTGTTCTGGCTGGCGGTCTGGTCCGGGAAAAAACTTTCCGGGTCAGTACAGTCGATGAAAAAATTGTTCATCTCCCAGTCGTATGCGCTTGTCCCGCTCGGGCTGGCAGCCTGGGTGGCATTTAGCTTATCATTCGTCTTTGCCAACTTTTCCTACGTGCTGGCGGCGCTCTCCGATCCGTTCGGCTGGGGCTGGAATTTGATCGGCACCGCCGGCATCGGCTGGACGCCCTGGCTGACCGGCCTGACACCTTTCCTGCAAGTCGGTGTGCTCCTGGGCGGGTTCCTCTGGGCGGCAATCACATCGCGCAAGATTGCCAGCGAAAAGGGCAGTCAGACAGAGGCTGTGAGACTTTCCGCTGCGGTGATCGCTTTTTGTCTGGTCATTACGTTTCTTTTGATGGGATTACTGGTCGCATGAAAGAAACCCTGGCTCGCGTTTTTGCGGTTATTTTGTTATTGGGTGGGGGGCTTTCCATCGGACTTGCCTGGCGGCTGGGGCAGGAAGATGTGATCACCCTGCACGCCCGCATGCCCGAAGCCGGCGGCTGGACTCCCGCCGACCTGACCATCGCCGTCAATAAGCCCTTACACCTGCGCCTGACTTCAGATGACGTGATACACGGCTTCGCCATCGGCCAGAGCGACCAACCGGCTGTAGACGTCAAGCCGGGCGAGATGACCGATTACACAGTCACGTTCGATAAAGCCGGCACGTATACCTTCTACTGCACCCGCTGGTGCGGAGCCAACCACTGGCGCATGCGCGGCACGATCACGGTCACGGGTGAAACCACGGAACAACAGGTCACACCGCCGCTGTACGCGCAGCTTGGCCTGGACATCGACGCCGCCCGCGAAACGCAGGTCATTCCTGTCGAGAAACCGTCCCCGCAACGGGGTGCGGATCTAGCGCTTGTGCTCCCGGTCTACCAAACCGAAAGTTACTACCGCACTCATAGCCCCGAGCAGACCTGGCAGGATCTGCGCGATGACCCTGAACTGGCATCCTACTCCAACCAGCAGTTGTGGGATGCGGTTGCTTACATCTGGCAGACAAACATCACGCCGGAAGCCCTGGAAAAAGCCCGGCAACTGTACGCCCAAAATTGCGCCGCCTGTCACGGAGAAACAGGGGATGGGGATGGCGTCTTTCGCGGCGAGCAGTTCCAGGTCCAGAGCGAGGCGGGCGAAATGCCGTCAGGGCACGAGACCGTAGTTCCTGTCGACTTTACCGATCCTGTGCGAATGTTGTCCGCCGCTCCGGCGCTCCTGCAGGGCAAGATCATCCGCGGCGGGATGGGAACAGGCATGCCGATGTGGGGTGTCATTTTCACAGAGGAGCAAATCTGGGCGCTGGTCAGTTATCTTTACACTTTTCAATTCGAGGAGGTACCTTGATGAGTAAGAAATACAAGAAGGGACGAAGGCAACAGAAAGGCTCCCTGAATCCATTGATCCTGCTGGTCGGCGGCGTGCTGTTGATTGTGGCCGCACTGGTTCTCGCTTTCGGAAATCGCAATGGTGGTGGAACCCCAGCGCTTGCGGTGGACCAGGAAATGATCGATTATGGAGATATCAAGTTAGAAACAAACCTGACATTTGCGGTTAAAGTGACCAACACCGGCGATGGCACTCTCCGGTTTAGGGAAGAGCCGTATATCGAAGTGCGCGAGGGGTGCTGACCTCCCAACCTGACCATCGGTTCGATGGTACTCAAGCCCGGTGAAAGCACCACCATTCAATCATCTGTCTTTATGATGCACGAAGGGATGGGCGGCCCGCACGATTTTGCTCTCCACCTCAATACCAATGATCCTGCCCAACCTGACAAAGTCGTCTCGATCTTTTCGAACTGGGTGCCGTAAGAACAGTTTTTCCTGGCTGCTCTTTATAGGTAGGGATGTGTGGCAGCCCGGCTTGTCCATTCGCCGGGCTGCCACCTGAAAAGAATATGGAGGTAATCTGAAGCTGGTTTTTACGATGATGATTCTCCACTGGCACAGGTTCCTTTTCCTGAGGGATACATTGGACATAGCCTCGAGCATGGGTATGTCGTCTTCTGGTACAACTGTGAGGTGTTGAGTGAAAGTGAGTGCAGCAGGCTCAAATCCGAGATACGAGATGTG
>JAABUE010000202.1 GCA_011389535.1 Anaerolineales bacterium | reverse complement strand
ACCAAAACAGCCCAATTTCCGTCCTTTGTATTGAGAGGATACACCGAACAATGTACAGGTATAATCAGCGAATGCCAAAGCCATCCACATTCTCGATCGTCGCCTGCGACCTTGGCGAACGCGCCTGGGGAGTAGCGGTTGCGTCCAAGTTTCCTGCGGTGGGCGCAGTCGTCCCCTGGGCGCAGGCAGAGGCGGGCGCGGTAGCCACACAGGCGTATGCCAACACCTCCTTCGGGCCGCGCGGCCTGGAGCTGATGTCTTCCGGCGTGTCCGCGGTAGAGGCGTTGTCCAGATTCTTGAGCGATGACGAGGACCGCGAGCAGCGCCAGGTTGGCCTTGTGGACGCCAACGGCCTGGCCGCGACCTTTACCGGCTCCGGTTGTTTCGATTGGGCCGGTGGGTTGGCAGGCTCCGGCTACGCCATTCAGGGCAATATCCTTTCGGGCCAGCAGGTGATCGATACGATGGAAAAGGCTTTCCTCGAATCTCAGGGAAACCTACCGTTCCGTCTGTATGCTGCGCTCCTGGCCGGAGATCGTTCCGGCGGCGACCGGCGCGGGCGGCAGTCGGCTGCGATTTACGTCGCCAAACCGAACGGCGGCTATGGCGGCTACACCGACCGCTGGATCGATTATCGCGTAGACGACCACGAAAATCCGGTCCAGCGCCTGGGCGAATTGCTGGAAATGCACGAGCTGTATTTCGGCGTGAGTGATAAGAAAGACCGTGTATCGTTGAAGGGTGAGCCCGTGCAGCAATTGCAGGAGATGATGATCCATCAGGGTTATCTGGCAGGCAGCGCAGACGGAACCTTCGACGAGCTGACAAAAGTTGCCCTACGCGCCTTCACCGGCAACGAGAATTTCGAAGAACGGGTTGATCTCGAAGCAGGCTGGATCGACAAGCCGGTGCTAGAATATTTGTTGAAGAAATTTGGGAAATGATCCCGTTTGTTGAGCAACGCAGATGTGGGTCACTCACCCGGCGCTGCTCGACCTTTTGAATAAACGAAATGACTCTATCAAACATCAAAGCCCTCATCCTCGACATGGACGGCGTCCTCTGGCGCGACAACACGCCCATCGGCGACCTGCCCGCCATATTTGCCCGCATGCGAGAGCACGGACTCAAAGTCGCTCTGGCGACCAACAATGCTACCAAAACCGTTGCCGAGTACCTGGAGAAATTCTCCGGGTTTGGCGTCACGCTGGAACCGTGGCAGATCGTCTCGTCTGCCCACGCCGCGGCAAACGTGCTGGGAAAGAGGTTCCCAAAAGGCGGAGCTGTATTCATCGTCGGCGAAAACGGCATCCAACGGGCACTGGAAGAACGCGGATTTCAGCCGATCATCGACCCGGATGATGAAACCGTTCCTATCGCAGTAGTTGGCGGCATCGACCGTGAAGTCACCTACGGGAAACTGCGCCGTGCTACGTTACATATCCGCGCCGGGGTTCCGTTCTACGGCACCAACCCGGACAAAACCTTTCCCACCCTACTCGGGTTGGTCCCCGGGGCGGGCGCGATCCTGGCAGCCATCGAAGCCGCAACGGGCGTTGAGCCGATCATTATTGGCAAACCCTTGCCGGCCATGATGCATATGGCCTTAGAGAAGCTGGGCACGGAGCCCGAAGAGACCCTGGTCGTCGGCGACCGCCTGGAAACCGACATCGCAGCCGGGCAAGCCGCAGACTGCAAAACCGCGCTGGTCCTGAGCGGGGTTTCAAGCCGTGAACAAGGCCAAAACTGGCAGCCCGCGCCCGATCTCATTGTCCAAGATTTAACGACATTAATAATGGGTGACGGTCACTTTTAAAATGACCGTCACCTGAGATTTCCTAATGACCAATTTGCCCTTTATTTACGACCTGGAACTGTCCGATCTGAAGAACCTGCTGGCCGAACTTGGTGAGCCCTCTTACCGCGCAGGCCAGATCTGGCAGGGCCTTTACAAGAATTACTGGAATACACCCGAAGAATTTACCAATCTTCCCAAGGCCCTCAGAGATCAGTTGGGACTATTGCTTCGCTTTGAAGCGCTAAAGCCGGTCAGTTACCTGGACTCTTCGGATACACAAACCCGAAAGACCCTTTTCCAACTGCCTGACAACCGTGTGATCGAGGCCGTCTTGATGAAGTATGGCGACCCGGCTTCCCTACCATCTACCACAGGGGAGCCTAAAAAACGCCGGACGCTGTGCATCTCGTCCCAGGCGGGCTGCGCGATGGGCTGCGTCTTCTGTGCAACCGGGCAGATGGGTTTCAAACGTCATTTGTCCAGCGGCGAGATCGTTGCCCAGGTGATGTACTACGCGCGTATGCTGCAAGAACAAGGGGAAACCGTCACCAACATCGTGTTGATGGGCATGGGCGAACCATTCCATAACTACGATAACACCATGGCCGCGATCGACCGCTTGAACGATCCCGACGGATACAACTTCGGTGCGCGGCGCTTCACCATCTCGACCGTGGGCCTGGTCCCGATGATCCGGCGCTTCGCCGACGAAAAGCGCCAGGTCAACCTGGCTATCTCCCTGCACGCCGCGGATGACGAGGAACGCAGCAAGATACTGCCTGTCAATAAAAAACATAACATCGCAAAGCTGCTGGAGGCCTGCCGCTATTATGTCGACCAAACCGGC
>JAABUE010000020.1 GCA_011389535.1 Anaerolineales bacterium | reverse complement strand
GCGGGTGATCTGGGGGAAGGGCTACGACGAGCTGATGGGTTATCCGGCCGACCAGTTGACGAACGAATACGTGTTCCCGCTGTACTCCAACAGCTCGCTCGACACGCAGCTGCGGATCGGCAACACGGGAGCAGTGGCTGCGGATGTGGATGTCTACATCGGTGGGGTGAAAGTCAATCCCACCACCTACACCATCCCGGTGGGGGGCAGTGTGCGGGTGTCGTACGAGGGCATGGAGAGCGGACCGGTGCGGGTGGTGAGCAACACGGCGGGAGCCAGCATCCTGGCCACCGAGCGGATCATCTATGGGAGCACGGGCTATGATGAGCTGATGGGCTACCCGGCCGGCCAACTGACGACCGAGTACCTGTTCCCCTGGTACAACAACAAGGCCATGCAGTCAGGAGTGACTATAGGCATTCCATAAACACGGGATTATGTGAGCTTTAAACAAGCATCAAAGCGGTTTGGACTATATTAGTCCAAGCCGCTTTGTTTTAATATATAAATGATTTGTTGCTTTATCAACCAGACAGTTTTTTTATTGCCCGGTTTCATCAAGCCGCGATCCGCCTAGTCACACCTTCGGCCCTGCTTCTACAACTTCACGCGCAGTTCCTTCTTCGAACTTGGCAAAGTTTTCCACAAACCGCATCGCAAGATCCTTATAACGTTTGTCATACTCCTTGCGGCTGGGCCAGGATGACCAGGGTTCCAATACCTCGGGAGGCACGTCCGGGCAAGATTTGGGGACATCGAAGCCGAAGACCGGATCTTTGTAGTATTCGACATTTTCTAGCGCGCCGGTGAGCGCAGCGCTTAGCAGGTTGCGGGTATGGCGAATGCTGATCCGTTTGCCCACGCCATACGGGCCACCCACCCAACCAGTGTTCACCAGCCAGCAGGTAGCTCCGTAACGCTCGATTTTCCAGCGCAGCAACTCGGCATATTTAGCAGGATGATGGACCATAAAAGGCGCGCCAAAACAGGCGGAAAAGGTGATCTCCGGCTCGTCACGCAGACCGACTTCCGTACCGCCCACTTTGGCGGTATACCCGGAAATAAACTGGTACAAGGCCTGTTCGGACGACAGACGTGCAATCGGAGGCATAACTCCGCTGGCATCACAGGTCAGCATGACGATATTCTTAGGGTGCCCCGCCTTTTTCTCAGGTACGGCATTCGAGATGAAATCCAGCGGATACGAAGCACGCGTATTCTCTGTAACCGATTCGTCCTCCAGGTCGATCAGGCGTGTGACCGGGTCATAGGTCACGTTTTCCAGGATGGTCCCATACATCCGCGTGGTGGCGTAAATCTCCGGCTCAGCCGATTCCGACAGCCCGATTACCTTGGCATAGCAGCCACCCTCAAAATTGAAGACACCCTCGTCGCTCCAGCCGTGCTCGTCATCGCCAATCAAGCTGCGGGTGGGATCGGCTGAAAGGGTCGTCTTGCCCGTGCCGGAGAGCCCGAAGAAAAGCGCCACATCATTCTCATTACCAGGATCGACGTTGGCCGAACAGTGCATCGAAAGTATGCCTTGTAAGGGCAGCAAGTAGTTCAGGATGGTAAATACGGATTTCTTGATCTCCCCCGCATAGGCGCTGTTGCCGATAATGGCCAGTTTCTTTTCGAAACTGAGCGCGATGAAGGTTTCGGAGTCGGTGTTGTCCACCCGGGGGTCGGATTTAAATCCGGGAACGGCGACAATCGTAAAGTCAGGGAGGAATCGCTTGTACTCTTCCAGCGATTCTGGCAGGATGAACATATTCCGCACGAACATGCTGTGCCATGCTAATTCTGTCACAAGCCGCACGGGCAAACGGTAGTTTTCATCTGCTCCGGCATAAGCGTCTTGTACGAAGAGATCGCGTCCTTGAAGGTATCCCAGCAAGCGGGAGTAAAGCGCCTCGAATTTATCCACCGCCATGGGACGGTTGTACTGTCCCCACCAGATATGACCTTCGGTGCTTACCTCCCGGACAACAAACTTGTCGTTCGCGGACCGGGCGGTATGCTTCCCGGTAAAGGCAACAAAAGGCCCTTTATGGACAGTGGCGCCCTCCGCGCGGAAAACCGCTTCTTCATGCAACGCTTCGCTGGGCAGATTCCAGTAAGCCAGGCGCAAATTGGTCAACCCGTGGTTCGAGAGGCTGTAATCCGCTTTACGGACTTGAGCCGTTCCTTCGGCGGGGGTTTTGATATTTAACATATTATTCATAGTCAGATTCTCACTTTACCACTGAGTACACGGAGCCTGCCCGCTCAGGCGTTGCAGGTCGGGTCGAGGTGATCTCCGTGGTTAATTTTCTAGAGCCAATCTCGGATCAGCTTCCGGTCGCCGATGTAAATTTCGTTCGGGCTGGTTGGGTCGAGGGCCCACTTAATGCGCGCCATGCCTTCGGTGATATCTTTAACCGAGCCGCTAAAGGACAGACGGATATGCCCTTCCATCCCGAACTCCTTGCCGGGCACCGTCACAACCAGCGCCTTCTTGAGCAGCAATTTTGAAATCTCCACAGAGTTGCAGTTGAATGCACGCAAATCTGGCAATGCATAGAACGTGCCATCCGGCGGGATCAGGCGCGCTTCCTTGAAAGATTTCATTTCCTGCAAGAGCACATTGCGATTATTTTCGATCTGCAAACGCAGCGCTTCGACCACCGACTGCATCCCATTCAAAGCTCCCTCGGCTGCCGCCTGAGAGACCGGGGATACACCTGACGTGATCTGTACGGTAACATTGGTCATGACCCGCACCAGGGCGCGCGGCGCAACCACCCATCCCACTCTGAATCCGGTCATGCCATAGAGCTTCGCCACCCCATTGACCACAATAACATAGGAATCTTCCATATCTTTTTTAGTATAGCGATAGGCGGGTATCGCTTCTTTGCGGTCAAAGGTCAACCTGTGATAGATGTCATCACAGATCATGAAGATCCCTTTGGCTTCACAGAATCCAACCAGTTTTTCGATCAACGCAGGCGGGTAAATGCCTCCCGAAGGGTTATTAGGGCTGTTGACAATGATTGCGCGAGTATAGGAAGTTACTGCGCGCTCAATGTCTTCGAAACGAGGCGTGAAAGTCCCGTCTTCCGGTGTGACCACCACCGGGCGGGCATTGCACATCTTGATGATCTCCGGATAAGAGACCCAGTACGGCGCCAGGATGATGGCCTCATCCTGGGGGTTTAAAACTGAATAGAGAATATTGAAGAGAGACTGCTTGGCGCCATTGGTCACAAGCACATTTTCAGGAGCAACCAGGCGGTCATAATTTTCCTCGGTGTAGCGAATGATGGCTTTCTTCAGGGAAAGCATCCCGTCGGCCGGCGTATATTTTACTTCCCCGCTCGAGAGCCTGGCTGCCGAGGTAAGAATGGCGTTGATCGGTGTTTTGTTCTTTGGTTCGCCAATCCCCAGGTGAATGACCGGCTCGCCTCTTTCTCGAAGGATTCGCGCTTCTTCGTTCAATGCCAATGTCGGTGACTCGACAATATCGCTGGCAAGTTTGCTCAGTTTCATGAAATCTCCTTGAAATAGTTTGTCATTGCCCCGCCACACTTCGGCGGGGTTGCGAGCGACCCTGAACAGACCCGTGCCCGATAGCAATTCGAAGGGGCACGAAACAATCTCATTGTTTGAAGAGATTGTTTCGGCAGCTTGAAACGCTGCCTCGCAACGCTGATTGGTACAAAAAATCTGGTCAGATAATTCTGACCAGATACATTTCTATAACCGCAGTGGGAGCGGCGCTGACAAACCAGTTGTCAGACAAAACTTTCATGCTCTGATTATACACTGGAAAACAAAATCAGATATCAATCACAGGTGATCCTTGCCGGGTCAGGGTCAGAACCCTGCCTCCAGACGCGTTCGAACTCCTGGATATAGAGAGCAGCAATTTCAGGGTGATCGACAATGATCACATTTTCGTCATTGCTGGTTTCAGCGTTGGTCGAAAAATTGAGCGAGCCGGTAATAACAATTCGCTCATCGACGATAATTAACTTATGGTGCAGAAATGACGGGTTGCCATCCTGGCGCACAGGAACGCCGGCGCAATGCAGGGTCCGCAGTTCGGCAAAATCGGTTTCACTGCCGACTTTTTCGAAAACACCGGCTACATCTACGCCTGCCGCATCGCGGTCGATCATCGCCTTTGCCAGGGGATAATCGGTAAAGCTGAAGGCCAGGAAACGAACGCTGCTTTGCGCGTTTTCCACATACGGAATGATACGCCCGATAACACCATCTTCTGATGCAAACAGGACAGAAACAGGCGTGTTGTTGATCGTCACGGATTGCTGATCCACTGTCGAGGGGGAGCGTGGACCGAATTGCCCGTTCCACATTTCATCGAACTCGCGCTCATAAATTTCGGCCAGCCTGGTGGAACGGATGACAATCACATTGTTGTTTTGCTTATAGATGCTATTGGCTGTAATATTTGTCGAACCTGTCCAGACCCACTCCCGATCAAAGATCCAAAACTTGTTGTGCATGAGTGCCGAGCGTGCGTCATCTCTAACCTCGATGCCAGCCTTTTCGAGCAGAGCGAATTGGCCGTGCCCGGGTTCTTCGTCCGCTTCCAGGCCATGCTCGTCATCGGTCACCCAGCGCACATCCACGCCGCGCAACTTGGCTGCCACCAAGGCCTCGGCGACTCGGGTCAGGTCGAGCTCAAAGGAAGCGATATAGATACTGGTCTGCGCCAAATTGATCTTGTCGATCAAGCGGGCTTCGATTGAGTTTTGCCATTTATCCGGGTTATTGATATTGAGCGGGTCTGCAAAATAAACTTCCCACCAGTCGGTTGAAACGTGTTCAACGGGTGGAGGCGGTTCTTCGGTTGGTGTAAATATATCGAGGACATCCCTCCCTGTAATAGAATAATACAGGCCGAATACGACGACGCCGATCAAAATAATGACTGTCAAGGTGCTATTGGTGGAGCTCTTCGAACGGGATGATCGTGTTGATTTCTTTTTTGCCGCAGCCATACCATTTTCCTCACTGTTGTTTAGTATTACGATTTCACGATGATTCCAAATGTATACGAATTTAGGGGGTTGGCGTACGCCCGCTCCCTTAAATTCGAGCTTGTTTCACCAGCAGTCTCAAGAGTTACTATTTTTGCTTTTCAAACATTTCGCGCAGGCTGGCGATGATCCGCCCGGGAGACTCGCCACTGGATAAACGACCCATCACTTCATCTAAGGACGGAAAATTCAAACCCTCCCCATATAACAAAACCGCTTTTTCTTTGACACTCTCCCACAGCCATAACCGGCCTTCTGCGTCCAGATCGCTGGCTTCCCCCAACAAACGTGCCAGGTGGCGCATTAACTTGCGTAATGCCTTCAACCGGTCTGCCATCGAAAGCTCGGCTGTTTCTTCATCCATACCCTCCGTAGAAGAAGCAATTCCTGCGGCGCTATTCAACCCCAGAGAGAGTAGTTCGCTGGCAGCCGATTCGTCCAGCGCTTCGCCAAGAGCTTCGTTCCCCACCATTTGTTCCTGTACCCGGCGGATGCGTTTATCTATTATTGGGTTGGTTCCTGTGTCACGCATACTTCACCTCGCTCAAGCAAAGTATAGCAGGAAATGGCAAAATCTTGTGAACGGATTTTCTAAGTATGCCTTATCAACCCGATTAGGTAAAAAACTTAGGAATTACAGTTTGTAAAAATATATTGAAAATAAGAGGGACGTGTTGCGCACGTCCCTCTTATTTTCGGGCTTCGCTACCCCGCCGAAAATTCCTGCGGTACTAATCCAGGAGTTGCTTCGGAATATTGCCGCCGTTCTGGGCTATTTTTGCCAACACGGTCTTATGCAGCCATACGTTCATCTTCACGTTATCCTGCATAACATCAGCAGGTGCCCCCAGCTCGGCTGCAAGCTCTTCGCGGGCCTCAAGGCTGCTGTCGATGCCCAATACTTTCAGCAAGTCAACAATTGAGACCTTCCAATCGAGATTTGTGCCTTTGGCCATTGTTTCGAGCTTGCTCATAACATCAACCATCTCCATCGGAGTTGTAGCGGGTGTTCCGGGAGCTTTAGTCGGTGCAGGCCGATGAATCGGGGTAGACCGGGCAGGTCGAGAGGGCTGCCCGCTTTGCGTGCTCTTTGCAGTGGGCGCTGGTTTTGTTTCCTGCTTTTTCAATCCAAGCTTACTGAGGATTTTACTAAACAAACTCATAGCAGATCCTTTCTAATTCAATTAATAGGTTTGAATTGTAGTTCTTATTATAATACAAGGTACATATGTAAATGGGAGCAGCTCGAAAATAAGGGCGGCGTGCTAGGCACGTCGCCCTTATTTTCGGTATCTTTCATGAACTACGAAATTCCTAAACAGGCTATATAACTTCGAAATCTGCCGGATTGCTTAGAGAATAAGTGACAGCACTCGGTTCCCCCTGCGGGGTCTGTGCAATGCGGCGGATTAAACCGGTCAAGACACTCCCGCTTCCCACTTCGACAAAAGCCTGCGTACCGTTTCTCAACATTTCCCGCACCGACTCAGTCCAACGGACGCGCGAACCCATCTGGGCTTTGATATCTGCGCACAATTCCCGAGCTGTGGTCATCGCTCTGGCATGCACGTTGCCGATCACGGGGGTGCTTGGGTCCGACATTTTGCAGGCATCCACGGCTGCATCCCACTCGCCCTGGATGGAGGCCATCAAAGGCGAGTGCGCCGCAATGCTGACTGCCAGCGGAATGCCGCGCTTCGCGCCGGCAGCCTTTGCGCCTGCGATCGCGCGCTCCACCGCGGCCCTGGAGCCCGAAATGACCACCTGACCCGGGCAGTTATCGTTTGCCACCTGCACGATTTCACCCGAAACGCTGGCTTCCGCGCAGACTTTTTCGAGCAAAAGAATATCGAGGCCCAGGATGGCTGCCATGCTGCCAGGGGAAAGCTCACCGGCGCGTTTCATCAGTTCGCCGCGTTTGCGCACCAGGCGTAAGCCATCGCCAAAAGACAAGGCTCCGGCCCCGGAGAGCGCCGAAATTTCGCCCAGGGAATGCCCGGCTACGGTAGCAGGCAAGAATTCAGGGTAAAGATACGAAAATACCCGCTGAGCGGCAACAGAGTGAAGGTAGAGAGCCGGCTGGGTATTGACAGTGTCGTTCAAGTCCGTATCCGGCCCTTCCCACATCATTTTGGAAAGCGCGAATCCCAGGATCTCATCTGCTTCATCGAAGGTCTGCTTCGCCTGCGGATACGCAGCAGCCAGTTCTTGCCCCATCCCAACGGCCTGTGAGCCCTGGCCAGGAAAGACAAATGCGGTGGTTTTCGGTTCGAGTTTCATATGTGCACCTCTTGCCGCTTAAACACAAACGAGCCGTGTTGGTCACGGCTCGTTATGGGTTACTCAGACTTTTTGTCTTTGTCGATTTCGAGAACTTCGCGGCCCTGGTAGTGTCCGCAGTTCGAGCAGACCGTGTGCGGCAGGCGCATCGATCCGCAGTTGCTGCAGGCTACCAGGTTTCGCGCCGTCAGCGCATCGTGGGCGCGGCGACGGTCGCGACGACCCTTGGATAATTTCCGTTTCGGCTGTGGGGCCATGACTTACTCCTTATTTCATGAACATGCCGGGCAAAGAGCCCGGCCTGATTTCCAGACGATTGCACCGCATTTGCGGTATTAACGGGCGAATTATAGCGGGTTCAAGGGATGACGTCAAGCCTGAAACGATGTAGAATACATATATGGAAGTTCAAATCGCGGTTGCTAAGATCAACAAATACGCTTCTTCCGAGAGTGGTGACACACTGGAAGTCGTGGAACGCCCCAACGGCGGGCTTTCCGTGGTGCTGGCTGACGGACAAACATCTGGCAGGGGAGCCAAAGCCGTCTCCATGATGGTGGTGCGCAAGGTGGTCAGCTTGCTGGCAGAAGGGGTCCGTGACGGCGCAGCCGCGCGTGCCGCTTCCGATACTCTTTACACAGATAAATTCGGAAAGGTTTCGTGCACGCTCAACATTGCCTCCGTCGACCTGGAGAGCAGCACGTTGGTTTTGTCACGAAACAACCCGGCCCCGGTATTTATCTGCCGTGACGACCAGGTCGACTGCATGGACGCAGAGAGTTCCCCGCTTGGGATTCGCAGAGATATACGCCCGGTGATCACACAGCTTGAACTTCATCCGGGGCTTATGGTAATCATGTATACAGATGGTTTGTCCCATGCCGGGAAGCGCCGGGGCCTGCCCATGGATGTGTGCAATGCCATCCAGGCGATGCTGGAAGATCAAGACCCCAGCCCGCAAGAGCTTGCTGATTCCCTGCTGGGACATGCGGTTAACCTGGATGAGGGCCGCCCCGCTGATGATGTCAGCGTGGTTGTGATTAAAGTTCGCGCCAGCAACGGCGATAACGTGCGCCGGATGAGCTTACGACTGCCTATTTCTTAATAAGGTAGGAGTTACGCACCTGATAGCTGATTGACTGACAAATCTTAACTTCAGTAGTCAATTTACCACGGAGTCCGCTGAGCCCGCAGAGTTTTTTCACCGTTTTTCTCAGCGATCTCTGCGTGCTCTCCCGAAGGATATCGGGACGATGTGCGGTGAAAGATTGAATGTGTCAATCAACCAGCACCTGATAGAGAAAATGCCCGAAATAGGGTGGGACGGGCCACGCTCAACCCAATTTTCGGTATCTTTTTGCGAACTACGTAAGCTATAAAGGATTAATTTGTGCACAGGTCAAGAAAACGCATGTTTCGCGCTTCCTGGCGAGATACATTGCTTTTGTTAAACGAGTTTCGCACAGCCTTGATCGCTTTCCTTTTGGCGATCACGGGCAGCGCTGGATTGTATTATTCCATCGCACAGCGGGTGGGGGAACCCCTGCAAAACTTTAGCGAGGCGATCTACGTTGTTCTCTCACTGGCTTTTTTCCAACCTCCGGGGGAATTTCCTGAAAGTCCTTATCTTGAGGTATTCTTTTTTGTCATGCCATTGGTTGGCATTGGAACGTTGGCACTGGGGCTGGCCGACTTCGGCTATCTTTTTTTTAACCGGCGGGCGCGCAGCAAGGAATGGGAAATGGCTATTGCTTCTACTCTGGATAAACACCACATTTTGGTTGGCCTGGGACACCTTGGCTTTCACGTTGTACAGCACCTCAAGGGAGCCATGAACCGGCCGATGGCTGTCATCGAACTGGACCCCTCAGCAGACTTGATTGCTGCTGTACAGGAGATGGACATCCCCATCATCCACGACGACGCCAGCCGCGAGTCAGCGTTGGAAGCTGCGGGCGTGCGCCGCGCAAGTTCCATTATCCTGTGCATCCAGGACGACGCGGTCAATCTCAAAATCGCCTTGAAAGCGCGCAGTTTGAACCCGGACATCCGGGTTATCATCCGCATTTTTGATGATGACTTTGCACAGGCTCTCAGCCAGCAATTCGGCTTCATTGCCTTAAGCGGTACAGGTCTGGCCGCCCCGGCCTTTGCAGCTTCGGCCACAGACTCGGATATCACGCGCCCGATCAGCATCGAAGGTGAGTCGTTCAGCCTGGCAAGGATCACGATCTCGCCCGGTTGCCCGATCGAAGGGACAACCGTTGGACAGATCGAAGACGGGTATGTGGTCAGTGTGATACTCGTGAGACATAACGGGAAGTCCGATTTCCACCCGGCAGACAGCCATCCTGTGGTTTCTGATGATATGGTCGCCGTGCTGGGCCGGCCAGACAGGTTGCACCAACTGATCCATGACAGCCAGTAGAGCTTATTTGATCGGAATTGTTGGGCCTTGTGGATGTGGAAAATCTACACTCACGGCTGCGCTTGATTCGCTTGGTTACACCACCCGCCACATCGCACAGGAGCATTCCTATGTCAAAGACATGTGGAAGCGGATCACCAACCCGGACCTGTTGATCTTTTTGCAAGTCTCCTACCCTATCGCCCAGCAGCGCCGCCCCATGAATTGGACTGAAGCAGACTACAACGAGCAACAACGCCGTCTCTCGCACGCGCGCGAGCACGCGGATCTCTACCTCGATACAGACAACCTGGGCGTCAAAGAGGTCCTCGAGCAGGTGCTGGCCTTTTTAAAAGCGAAGTATCGCTAACAATACACTGGCTTTCTTCGTGTCACGCGTAACGGTTAAGCCCGCCTTGAGTGCGGGCCGAAATGAAAACACGAGCAGGTACCAAATGCTTTCTAGCATCGATAATGAAACCCCTCTATAATAGCGTGTAACAGAGCAGTATTTTTGTGAAGATAAGTGTAACTGTAGAATATGGAGGATTAGCATGAAAAAATTGCATTTGTGGGGATTATTGGTAAGCCTGAGTCTGCTGATCATAGCCTGCCAGCTGTTCACATCTACCCCACAACCACCCAATGAACCTGTCACCGTCGAACCTGAAACAGCCCAACCCCCACCTGGAACAAGCGACTGGAACGATCTGTCGATCTATCGAAACGGGTTGATCCCTGCTGAAAGAGCCAGGCTGGAGGAGCATCAAGGCGCCAGCGTCTACCATATTGACTACACGATCAGCAACGATTTAACAGGCCTGACCGGCGCGCAAACGGTCCATTATACAAACCGGGAAGATATTAACCTGACCGAAGTGCAGGTCCGTCTGTTGCCCAATGTTTTGAACGGAGAAATGACCGTCTCGTCGGTGCTGGTGGACGGGGTAAATGTGGAACCAATATACAGCCTGGCAAACAGCCTGCTGCGCATCCCGCTCGGACCCGGCCTGCCGCCGGGAAATAGCGTTGACCTGTCTTTTGAGTTCTCTGTCACCGTCCCGACCGAGATCGAATCCAACTACGGGATCCTGGCCTATTACAATGGAGTCCTGACCCTGGCGCACACCTATCCGATGATCGCCGTCTACGATGACGAGGGTTGGAACGCGGAAATCCCGCCCGACCAGGGCGATCCAACCTATGCCGATGCCAGCTTCTTCCTGGTCAAAGTGGATGCGCCAGAGCGGGTGGTGCTGGCCGCCTCGGGACGGGAAGTCCACCGCGAAGGTAGCGGAGACAGGCAGATCGTCACGTACGCTGCGGGGTCGGCCCGAGATTTCTACGTGGCCGCCAGCCCGGACTATGAACTGATCAGCAGGACTGATGGTGAAGTCATATTCAACGCCTATGCCCGGGAAGGCATGCAGGAAGGGGCGCGGATGGCTCTCGATGTAGCCATCGAGTCATTTAAAATATTTGGCGAGCGTTATACTCCCTATCCATACACTGAATTTGACATCGTCGCCACGCCTACTTACGCGCTCGGGATCGAATATCCCGGTATCATCGCTATTACGGAGCAAATCTACGATATCCAGGGCACGTTGTACGGCAACCCAACCGCTATTTTGATGGAATCAACAGTGGCGCACGAAGCCGGCCACCAGTGGTTCTACAACCTGGTGGGCAACGACCAGCTGGACGATCCCTGGCTGGACGAATCGCTGACCCAGTTCGTCACCTGGCAATACTACGCGGACCGCTACGGCAGCGGCGGCGCCAGCGGCTTTGAACAGTCGCTTTTATCACGCTGGTCACGGGTCGAAAACCGGTCCATTCCGATCGGATTAGCGGTGGAAGAATACGATGGGGCAGCTTATAGCGCTATCATTTATGGGCGGGGCGCACTTTTCTTCGACGCGCTGCGTGAGCAAATGGGCGTAGAAACCTTTGACGCCTTCTTGCAGGAGTATACGGTCAGCAATGCCTGGGGTATTGGCACCGGCGAAGAGATGAAAGAACTGGCTGAGGAGCATTGCAATTGTGACCTGACGGCCCTGTTCGAGCAATGGGTTTACCCGTAATACCGCAATGGAGCTTATGAAAACGGGAGGCTTGGCGAAGGTAAGGGCTGCGACAGCGCCCTTACTTCGGTACCTTCTCACGAACAGCGAGAGTCCCAAAAAAGACAAGCCGCAACTATCTAAAATGGGTGTATAATCACCCCCGCCAGCCTGCGGCTGGCATTTTCGTGGACGGAGAAGTGTAACGCATGATTCGAAATGTTTATACCCGCTTGGTCATCATCCTGGTCATCATGGCGCTGGCGCTTTGGATCGACCTGAATGATAACCTGACCATCACCAACCCCTTCAGTGACACCCCCATCTTGAATCAGAACGTAGCCACGCGCCTGGGCCTGGATCTGCGCGGCGGCTTGCAGGTACTCTTGGAAGCTGACCTGCCGGAAGATGCGGATGTCGATGCGGAATCAATGGAAACAGCCCGCACTATCATGGAAAACCGCACCAACGCCCTGGGTGTAAGCGAGAACGTGCTCCAGATTGCAGGCGACCGCCGGATCGTCGGCGAATTTCCGGGTCTCGAGAACACCGACGAAGTGCTGGGAATCATCCAACAGACCGGGCTGCTCGAGTTCGTCGACACCGGCGATATCAACCTGCCCGAAGGCGCTACGATAAGAACCGACTTTGCAACCGGCAGCGAGAGCGAAACACCGGAACCCACCGACGGAGAGACCCCGCCAACCGTTTATCACACGATCATGACCGGCCGCGATTTGGAACTGGTGCAAGTCAGCCAGGACCAGCTTGGGCAATATGTGATCCAGTTTGATCTGTCGCGGGAGGGCGCCCAGGTTTTTGCCGAGCATACCGCTGCGAATGTCGGCAAGTTCCTGACGATTGTGCTCGACAAGCGGGTCGTTTCGTCCCCGGTGATCAATTCCGCTATACCGGACGGACAGGGTATCATTCAGGGCAGTTTTACCGCTGAAAGCGCAAACTCCCTGGCCGTGCAGTTGCGCTACGGCTCGCTTCCCGTGCCGCTCAAAGTGGTTGAGACGCGCATCATCGGCCCCACCCTGGGCGAAGACTCGCTCAACCGCAGCATCCTCGCCGGGCTGGTCGGCCTGACCATTGTCTTCCTGTTCATGGGCATTTATTACCGTCTGCCCGGCATTACCGCGGACATTTCGATCCTGATCTACGCCGTCATCCTGCTGGCGGTCTTCAAGCTGATTGGCGTAACTTTGACCCTGCCCGGTATCGCGGGCATCATGCTCAGCACCGGCTCGGCATTGGACGCCAACATCCTGGTCTTCGAACGCTTGAAGGAAGAGCTGCGCGCCGGTAAGCAACTACGCCAGGCCTTCGACCAGGCCTGGACACGCGCCTGGCCCTCCATTCGCGACTCGAATATTGCCGCGCTGATCACTGCCGGCATCCTGTACTGGTTCGGCAGCACCTTTGGCGCGACCATTGTAAAAGGCTTTTCACTAACACTGGCAATCGGTATCGCCATCAGTTTGTTTTCCTCGTTATATATCACGCGCACACTCCTGGCGTTAGCTTTTCAGTGGTTCAAGCCCCAGAACCTGGAACGCTGGGTCGGCATCTAGGCCGGGAGAGAAGGTTAACTATGAATATCCTTGGAAGACGCTACTTTTTCTTCGCCCTATCCCTGGTCATCATCATCCCCGGGTTGATCATCCTGTTTACGGGTGGCCTGCCCCTTTCAATCGACTTTACCGGCGGCAGCCTGCTGGAAGTTTCCTTTGCCAATCAAACCCCTGAATCGGCAGAGATCATTGCGCTCTATGAAGGCGCGAATATCCGGGATGTGCAGGTCCAAACCACCGATATAGACAGCTACATTATCCGGTCCGAATTCCTGGACAACGAAGCTCGCGATACAGTGCTATCCGCAATGGAAGAAAATATCGCTGAGCCGACCGTTATACGTTTTGACAGCGTCGGCCCCAGCATTGGCCGACAGGTAACAGCGCGTGGAGCCCAGGCGGTAGCACTTGCTTCAGTTCTGGTAGTTCTTTTCATCGCCTGGTCCTTCCGGGGAGTGGAGAATGCCTTCCGCTATGGCATCTCCGCCATCCTGGCCATGCTACACGATGTAGCCGTTATCTTCAGCGTGACCGCCTTCGGCGGGCTGCTGTTCGGCTGGGAGATCGACTCGCTCTTCCTGACCGCCCTGCTGACCGTGATCGGCTTTTCGATGCAGGACTCGATTGTGGTCTTCGACCGCATCCGCGAAAATGCCACGATTTACCGCCGGCTGGATTACGAAACGCTGGTCAACCACTCCATTATCCAGACCCTGCAGCGTTCGATCAACACCCAGCTAATGACCGTCGAATTCCTGTTGTTAGCGCTGGCCCTATTCGGCGGCGTAACTTTGCAGCAGTTCGCGGTCGTGCTGCTGGTCGGCCTGATGAGCGGAACCTACTCGTCCATTTTCATCGCCGCCCCCATCCTCGTGTTGTGGGAAAACAAGGAATGGAAGACCTGGTTCAGACGCAAGGAAGCCACAGCATAAAGGGACAGACTAACTGATCAAAAGCGCAAAGACATAGATGCACGTCTTTGCGCTTTTTTTAATAGCTCTCGCCGGCGAGAGCTTCTTTTTTACAAATTTGCTTCCAGCAGATAGGATATATGGACCTTTTCCTACGTGGGCTGATCATCGGCTTTTCCATTGCCGCGCCGGTCGGGCCGATCGGCGTACTCTGCATCCGGCGCACGCTGGCCGAGGGGCGGCTGACAGGCTTTCTCTCCGGGATGGGCGCGGCCAGCGCGGACATGTTCTACGGTGCAGTAGCCGCCTTTGGGCTAACAGCGATCCAGAATGTGCTCCTCGGCCAGTCGGGCTGGCTGCGCATCGTTGGCGGAATGTTCCTGTTGTATCTGGGAGTCAAAACATTTTTCAGCAAGCCGTCCGAAGGCTCTCTAAAATCTTCACGCGGCGGGCTATTTGGGGCGTACCTCTCGACTTTCCTCCTGACCATCACCAATCCCCTGACCATTCTGTCGTTCCTGGCCATTTTCGCCGGGTTACAACTGGCCGAGACAAACGGCGATTATGCATCTGCTACTTTAATGGTGTTGGGCGTGTTTTTGGGTTCGGCCGCCTGGTGGCTGGCGCTTAGCATGGGGGTCAGTCTCTTGCGCGAAAAATTTACCCCTGCCCTGCTGACCTGGGTCAACCGCCTGGCGGGGGTAATCATTTTTGGGTTTGGCCTGGCAGCGCTTATCTTATAGGTGTATTTACCAGATAGATCACAAAGATCACGGCGTTTTATTGATTTTCTCCGTGGTCTCCGTGTGCTCTGTGGTAAGAGTTTACACCTGCCAACAATCTTAGGTAGTCTCTCTTTACAGTGTGGTTGGATGAATTGCACACCGAATTTACCGCAAAGCACGCTAAGAGCGCGAAGAAAAACCTTTGCGGACTTCCCCGGCACCGCCCGCCGGGGCAGGTGTGCGCTCTTCGCGGTTCAAAAATAGCCACACCAAAGGGGGAGACTATCCAATCTTACAGTTGCAATTTAACGCCGTTGTGTTTCAACCACTTGCGGTGAGACTTGTAATCAGGCAGAATCGCCTCCACCTGCGCCCAAAAGGATGGAGAGTGGTTCAACTCCCTCAAGTGACAAAGCTCGTGCACCACCACGTAATCGATCACCTGCGGCGGGGCCATCACCAACCGCCAGGTAAAACTCAATGTCTTCTTCGCGCTGCACGAGCCCCAGCGCGTACGCGCCGAGGAAATGCGCGCCTTCTCGACATCAAAACCATACTTGCGTGAATAGAAATCCACTCGCTCCGTCAGCACGGAGCGGGCTTGTTTTTTGTACCAGGCTTCGAAAACAGATTCAGCCCGGGGATGCGCGGACTTCGTCAGCTTGAATTCCCCGTCCATAACGAGGGCAGGTATCCGCTCAGGGACGAGGCGCAGCGGGACTTCTCTACCCAGGTACAGGAAGGTTTCCCCATCCGCATACCGGCGGGAAGCAACCGCCACTTCCCTGGCCTTCGTCTGCTTCCGTTTGATCCAGCCAGACTTGGCTTCGATAAACCCCCGGATGTCGGCTTCCTTCATCCGCAGCGGCGCGCGCACGGTCAGCGTCCCGTCGGTTTCGACGATCAGGGACAGGGTCTTGCGTTTGCTGCGCACGAGTTTGTCGATTTGGATCATAACGGGCTACTATACCACGAACAGGAGGAGAGAAACCACAGAGTACACGGAGAGCACAGAGATTTTTTTCTCAGTGCTCTCTGTGCTCTCCGTGGTGATCGATGCGGTTATAATCGCAAAAAATCACCGCGGAGGCATCATGCGCCCTGACTGGGACTCCTATTTCATGAAAATCGCTGCTGCTGTTTCGGAGCGCTCCACCTGCGACCGCGCTTTGGTGGGCTGCGCGTTGGTGCTAGACAAACGAATTTTGACGACCGGCTTCAACGGCTCACCCGCCGGGCAGGAGCATTGTGACGAGATCGGTCACCTGATGGTGGACGGGCACTGCGTGCGCACCATTCATGCCGAGACCAATGCCATCATCCAGGCTGCCCTGCATGGTATCTCCACCCGCGGGGCGATCTGCTACGTAACCCACCTGCCGTGCATCAACTGCACCAAGGCGCTGATCAACGCCGGCATTACCCGGATTGTCTACGGGGAAGCCTACCGGGTGGACGAAAACGCGATGATGTTTTTGAATGCAGCTGAGATCGAATTGAGCCACCACCAGAACGGGATGGAAGAGAGCAAGGGCCCATGAATTCAAACGAGGCCCTGATCGAACCGGTTTACTCCTATAAGTTTGTCGTTCCCGAATCTGCAGTTGATGAGAACGGGCACGTCAACAACGTCATGTACGTACAATGGATGCAGGATGCTGCCGTGCGCCATTACGAAGCGATGGGCGGCACAGGACCTACACAGGCCATCGGCGCCACCTGGGTGGTGCGCTCGCACCTGGTCGAATATCTGAGCCCCGCTTTTGCAGGCGAGCACATCCAGGTGCTCACCTGGGTAGCCAATCTGCGCCGGGTCCGTTCGTTGCGGCGGTACCGGTTTATCCGGGGGGCGAACGAACAACTTCTGGTCCGCGGTGAGACGGATTGGGTTTTTATAGATGCAAAGAACGGTTCCCCGCGAGCCATCACGGCGGAAGTGGCGGGACTGTTTACACTTATTCCGGATGAATTGAAACCCTAAATTTTCGATAAAAATTTCGGTTTCCTTTTGAAAATTCCCGGGAATTCATGATATGCTAAATTCAGTAGCTCGAGCCTACTTTTAATAGAGAAAGACAGGTCAAAATAGCAACAGAAAACATCATATTCTGGCTGATTCTTGATCCGATCACCTTCGGGCTGGGCTCCATCGGGGGCTATATCCTCTTCCGGGAATTTGTGGAGCACGAACGCCTTCCCAACCGTGATGAATGGCTGCCGCTGCTCAGGCAACACTGGTTCGCCATCCTGGCGCTGGGCATTTCGATCGGGTATTTTTTCTATCGCCTGTTTTACTTCCTATCCTGATTTCGGAAAAAAGAATACGCTTTGCTTCGGCTATAATCCGGCCATGAAACTCTCCTGGTGTCTGGTGTTGCTCCTGCTCTGTGTGGCTTGTACGCCCGTTGATCTACCCGGCTCAAATAACACTGGCCAATCACCCGCCGCACAAATCGGTGCTACACAACAATATGCCGTCCGACAAACGATAGCACTCACCAATACCGGAGACCGCCCACCGGCAAAGCAAAACCTGTGGGTGGCGCTCATCCGCGATCTGCCTCCCTACCAGGAAGTCCATTCAAGAACAATTTCTCCTGACACCTACAGCCTATCGACCGATGAATACGGCAACCAGTATGCCGAATTCGATTTATCGGACCACCCTGCCGGAATGACGATCAATGTGGAAATTGCCTACGAAGTTTCGGTCAATGAGATCAGTTACGATCTTTCCACTTGCGAGGGGGACCTCATTACGGAGTTCATACAACCCGAGCTTCACATAGAATCCGCTAACCTGCAAATCATTTCGCTCGCTGATGAACTGTCCAGGGGCAAAAAGACAGCCTGTGAACAGGTCCGGGCGTTCTACGACTACGCCGGCGACGAATTGATCTACAGTTACAACCGCAGGGCCTGGGGAGCACAGGCAACCTTTGGCCTGATGGGAGCGGATTGCACGGAGTACACTTCCCTGGTGATCGCCCTCAGCCGCGCTGAGGCAATCCCGGCGCGCTACTACGAGGGACTGCTCTATCTTGAAGGCAATGGCGGAGACAAAGACGAACAAATCGCCCAGACCGAGCACGCCTGGCTGGATGTCTATTTACCGGGCGCCGGCTGGACCGCGTTAGACCCTACCTTAGGACGCTGGCCGGTCAACCGGGAAACCTATTTTGCGCACTACACGCCCAACCACATCATCGTAACGACAGGAAGGAACCCTTCGACATTACGAGGGGCCAGTTACTGGTCGCATCTTTATTGGCCGGGGAATTTGACCTCGATACAGGTTTCTGAGGCATACTGGGATATCAGGCCTGCTGAAAGCAGATAACTTACCTAAATTTCGGTTCAAAAAGCTTGAAATTCGACACGTTTTCTCCTAAAATGGTAATATCAAACGACATGGGGCTTTTCCTGGATTTCTTGTGTAGTTCGTTCTTGAGAGGTTATCCAAGGTCCGCTTTGACTGGTCGCTGAGGGAAATTTGCCGCCAACGGTACAAAAGGAGACAAAATGAAAAGCATAAAAGTTTTAGGACAGAGCGATGAGAGGCTGAAGTCGGTTGGCTTCGGGAAGGAATTGAAGAATTTTTCCGTTTCCGATGCCGTTCAATTTGCAGCAGACCGCTCATCAGCCAGTTATCACTATATCAGCGACATACAAGAAAATGACGTCATCGAACTGATCTTTGAGGACGATATACATCGCTGGGTAACATTGACCGAGTTCGAGCAAGAATATAAATACAGCTTATTAAGAGGCGAATCTGCAGATGTTATCGAAATCCCAGCTCAACTTCCCACGATCAGCAGTCCGCACACTTCGCGCGGCGCAACAACCTGGGCGCTCAAGGCTTTACGTGTGCTTAAATACGACCCGGTTGAAACAGCTGCCAGGGGAATCGCGCAGGCATGGGATCAAAAGTTGATGCCTGAACCGGGTTTATATCGCTTCAATGAAGTGGTTATGAAGCGCGGTGAGGAACTGAAGCAACCGCCTGTCAATACAGGAAAGGCGATCCTTCTGTTTTTGCACGGGACATTTAGCAGCACAGTGGGCAGTTTCGGCGAATTGCCGCAAGAAACCTTGACGGTTCTGCGCCAGGCGTATGGTGACCAGATCTATGGATATGACCATCCCACCCTGTCCCAAAGCCCGATCCAAAATGCGCTTGACCTGGTAAACAGGCTTCCGGAGAATGCTAAGCTGCACCTGGTTACCCATTCGCGCGGCGGCTTGATCGGCGAGCTGCTCAGCCGGAGTGCTAGAACGGACGGCAAAGATCCGTTCGATGAAGACGATTTGAAATTAAGCGCTCTACCCGAGCAAGGGGAGGCCGCCAGGCAGACTTTGGCTGCCTTATCCAACCAGTTGAAATCAAAAAATATCAGGGTGGAACGGTTTGTACGAGTGGCCTGTCCGGCGCGAGGCACCACTCTGGTTTCCGGGCGCCTCGACCGCTGGCTGGAAATCATCGTCAATGTGCTGGCGAAGGTACTACCACCGGCTGCAGGGACAATGTTTGGAATTCTGACTGACCTCATGCTCGAATTGAAAAAGCAGGTTGCGAACCCGGAGGCGATGCCGGGTCTGGCTGCGATGACCCCGGAGTCGGGCTTTATCAGGATGATCAACCGTCCCGATGTTGAAGTGGATGTAGATATATCCGTGATCGCAGGCGACGTGGAAAAGAATGATATTTTAGGTCGTCTGGCGGTATTTTTTACCGACCTTTTTTACTATGAAGATCATGACCTGGTTGTACAGACCCGGGCAATGTACGGGGGAACACCTCACAAGAACGGGCTTTACTTTTTCCACAAAGGAACAGATGTCAACCACTTCCATTATTTTTCCAATCGAAAGTCAGCGGAAAAGATTGCGGAAGCTCTGACGTTGAAATATGCCAGCCTGGAGCAGAAGGGTTTCCGGCCGCTTTCTGAAGCATATATAGGCGAGGCCATCGCAGAGATCGATCTGGTTGCACGTTCTTACCAAAAACGCTCAAACTTATCACAGCCGGTCGTCTATATTGTTCCCGGGATCATGGGAACACATCTGGCGGAAGGCGAAAAACGTATCTGGTTGAATCTCTTTGACTTGGCCCGGGGCAGGATAGCAAATCTCCAAATTACTAACCGAAATATCCAGCCGCAGGCCCTGGTAGCCCTGGCCTATGCCAAACTGGTCGACTACTTGAGCGCAACGCATGAAGTAATCCCATTCCCTTATGACTGGCGCGCCTCTATATTCGATGAGGCCGAACGATTTGGCCGGGTGATCGAGTCAAAGCTTGAAGAAACCAAACAGCCTATCCGGATCGTAGCCCATTCCATGGGAGGGCTGGTAACCCGCGCTATGATGAGTTTACGGCCGGATGTCTGGGAGAAGATTTGCCAGCGCCCGGGAGCCCGGTTTTTGATGCTGGGAACCCCAAATAGAGGCGCGCACAAAATCTCCCGGCTCCTTTTAGGGCAGGAAAAAACACTTCGCATGCTCGCCATGCTGGACGTAAAAAATTCACCCATGCAATTGTTGGAGATCATTTCTCGCTACCCGGGTGTGCTGCAGCTATTGCCCATGAACGATGACCTTTGGGATTTTTTGGATGCAAATACATGGAATAAATTTCCCAACACTGGCAAGAATGCCTGGGTAAAACCACTGCAAAAAGACCTGGATGAAGCCAAAAAGCTGCATTCCCTTCTAAACGGAAGGAAAATAATGGAGCATGACCCAGTCGCCTATATCGCCGGCTTTGCTCCGGGCGCCCCCGTTGCTTTGGACCTGGCTGATAATGGCAAAATCTTATTCCGAGGCACAAATGAGGGGGACGGCACTGTATCCTGGTATTCAGGCATTTTGCCCGAGCTTGAAAACAGAACCTGGTACATGAATGTGCCACACGGCGACCTGGCAAATCACAAAGAATCTTTTGCGGCTATTTATGATCTATTGAATGAAGGCAAGACCACGCGTTTATCCACCGTAGCGCCTCGGATCGAGCGCGGCCTGGAAGATACATACGTACTGCCAGAGGAACCCGTAGAGATTTATCCTGCCCAGATCGACCTGGAGCAGATCGTGCTGGGAGCCGCCCCCGCGCCTCTCCAAGTCCTTGCCGTAGAGCCGGTAAAGGTATCCGTTGCACATGGAAACCTGTCTTTCTGCAACAATCCGGTTGCGGTAGGACATTATGAGGGCGATGGCATCTATAGCGCAGAAAAATATTTAGACTATCATTTGAACGGCCGAATGTCTGCCCGTCATAGGCTGGGGTTGTATCCTGGCCCGGAAGCCACGGCGGAGGTCGTTTTGAACGATGCGGGTCAAAAGCCTGGCGGCGCGGTTATCGTTGGTCTCGGGAAAGCCGGGGAACTCTCACCCCGGAAACTTACCCAATCCTTTGCAAATGCGATCCGGGAATATGGCATAAAAGCCGCTGAAAATAATATGCTTGGAAAAGACGGGGAGCTCGCGATTTCAACCCTGCTGATCGGCGCAGGAGGCATGGGTCTCTCGGTCGCAAACTCAGTCGACGCGATCCTGACCGGTGTCGCGCAGGCCAACAAAAGCTTTTCCCAAATAGACGGCGACCTGCAGCGCGTGCGCATCTCTGAGATCCAGTTCATAGAACTCTTCAAAGACCAGGCGATCCTGGCAACCAGGTCACTGAGAAGCTATGTAGACAAGCCAGAGTTTGCAGTCGACCCATTGCTGCGCAGTCTGCGCGGTGGCTGGCAACGTCTGGCTTATGATGAGCCGGCAGGATGGTGGAGTCGTATCCATGTCCGCGCCGGTGAAAACAGCTCCCTGATCTTTACGTTGCCGACCGACCGGGCCCGGTCAGAAGAATCCCAGCTAGGTGTACAAAGACGCAACATCGATCGCCTGATCGCACAGGCTGTAAGGGATCCAAACTGGGACCAGAGCCTGGCCACCTCCATGTTCGAATTGATGGTTCCCAACCGGCTCAAGGGCTCGTTCCGAGACCTGAACAACGTCCTGTTCGTCCTGGACCAGGAGGCGGCTCATTATCCCTGGGAATTGCTCTACGACCGCAGGACCGGACAGGACCTGCCTCTAGTCGTGCAGGTTGGCATGATCAGGCAGTTCAGCACCACCTCGTTCCAGGAAAGAGTCGTGGATGTCAATAATAAGAACATCCTGGTGGTAGGCAACCCCGCCAATACGCCCCCGGGCTTCGCGAATCTGCCGGGCGCGCAGCAGGAAGCGAGCCTGGTTGAAGCAAAGTTCAAAGAATTTGGCTACAAGGTCATTTCGGAAATCGAAACCGGGTCGAATGCCATCATGAACAGCCTGTTCGCAAATGACTACCGGGTGTTACATCTGGCCGGTCATGGAGTTCATCTTTACCCGGTCAAAGGGTCTGAGAACGAAAAACCGGTGTTACACACCGGGATGGTGCTCGGTGAAGGTGTTTTACTGACCGCAAACGAAATCAAGAATAAGATGGATATCCCGGAGCTGGTCTTTATCAATTGCTGCCACCTGGGAAAGATAGATAACCCGGCTGAAGCCACCAATTACGCATTCAATGAATTTGCGGCCAGCCTGTCGCAAGAGTTGATCGAAATGGGAGTGAAGGCCGTGATTGCGGCCGGATGGGCAGTCGACGATGCGGCCGCTCTGACCTTTGCAGAAGTATTTTATGATCACCTGCTCAAGGGATATTCTTTTGGGGACGCGGTTAAAGAAGCCCGCCGGGAGACGTACCAGCTCCACAAAGACAGGACCAACACGTGGGCGGCTTACCAGTGTTATGGCGATCCCGCCTATCGCCTGGTCGTGACGACAGATGGAAGCCGGAAAGTGGCCGATACATTTGTCGACCTCCAGGAAGCTGTGGTTGAAATCCAGAAGTTGAGCGGGTCAGCCAAAACCACATCCGCCCAGGGATTCGCTTCCCTGCGGGAAGGACTGGAAAGCCTGCAGAACAGAATAGGAATAGAATGCCCTGAATGGTTGAACGATTCAAGCCTGCAGGAAGCTTTGGGAGAGGCTTTTGGCGAGCTGTTTTGGTTCGATAGAGCCGTAGAATACTACCGATTAGCCCTAGCGAACCCAAAATGCAGCGCATCCATCAAAGCGATAGAGCAATTGGCCAACTTCCGGATCCGGCTGGCTGTAAAGGAGTTCGAAAACGATTCTGGCCGTTATCAGGAGTCCAAATCTAAGATCGAGGCGCAAATCGCTACGTTAAAACAGCTGATGAGCACGGTTGGTGAAAGTTCCGAGCGTTGGTCGATGGTTGGCAGCGGTTACAAACGCCTGGCGCAAATAGCAAGCGGCAGGCATTCCAAAGTTTGTGATCAGGCTTTGGAGAAAATGGAGGCTGCGTACAACCAAGCGCTGGAATTGACCGAAGATAAGACGTATCCCCTGGCCAATGCCCTGGTCGCGAAGGCTGTCCGCTTGTTACGGTCGGACGATCCGGAAGGGACCAAAGAAGCGCTTCCGGAACTGGCCGAGCTTGCAAATCGGGCTGCCAGTCTGGCTGAGCTCGATAAGCTACACTCTCCCGATGATTTTTGGGCAGCCACAGGAGTAACGGATGTAAAACTGATTGACTCGCTCTTAAAGTATTTACGGGCTGGTTCAAAGGATTTCAATGACGAGATGTTTGATGACCTGGCCAGGGAATATAAGACCACCTGGAGACGATACGGATCCGCGCGCGAATTAAACTCCGTAATCGAGCATTATGCTTTCCTGGCAGCCGCTCTAAAAGGCATCGAAGCTCACAAAAACCTTTCAGGCTTCCTCGATAAAACAGTATCGGCGTTGCATTCGATATCTTAATAGAAGTAGAGATTTATGAGAAAAGTATCCATCCTCTTTGTCATGCTGTTATTCGTGTCAGCGTGTGCTCCTGCTACGCCCCTGCCTCTCACTCCGGGTGCGACTGTTACCAGCCCGCCTCCAACCCAAATCTCGACAGCGACCCCTTCTGCTGACCCTGTTCCAACAAATACTCCGCTGCCACCCGCGCCAACCCCAGTCGATCTACAACCTTTTGGCACGGTCAGCATTGAAGCGTCCGAGATAGAATTTGACGTCAACGGGGATGGCAGCAATGTAGATTCGATCTCCTTCTGGGAAGCGCCGGACCCGATGGGTTCGTTGATGTTCGTCACTTCCAAAGGAAATGCATCCATCGAAGTCTACCGGTACCCGTTTACTACCCAGCTGAAGACGATCGAATGCGAAAGCGCCTCCAATGGGGTCTGGGTGGACCAGGTAAGGGATATTCTCTATTTCACCGAAAGAGGTGGCAGCAACGTATGTGCCTATGATTTACCGGGTTTGGAAGATAACAGCCCGCTAAGCTTTACGACCGCTGCAACCGGCGACGATTCCGAGCCTAATCTCACCATGCTCCATCTTCCTGACGGGCAGAGCAGAATATACGTTTCCTACAACGATCACGTGTATTATCATGATGCTGGAACTGGAAACCCATTGGGAGAATTCACCCCGAGCGAGGGGTTGGAAACCATGTACGGGGATGATTTCTACCAGGTGATCTACATCCCCGACGAGAACGGCAGGAGCGGGGTTTACATCTACGACCATGACGGGAACCCCGCGGGGCCGAAGTTCGGTGACAGCTCGATTTTCGAGTCCGACGCGGAAGGGATCTGGGTCTATAAATGCCAGACAAACGGCAGCAGCGATACCGGCGAAGGCCTGATCGTCGTCGCCGACCAGAAGGACGACCTGACCGATTTCGAAGTGTTCGATAGAAAAACGAAAGACCATCTCGGAATGATCAACATCAGCGGGGTCAGCAACACCGATGGGATTGCGATTATCCAGCAAGCCTCCCCAGCCTATCCGCTGGGCCTGTTGGCAGTCATCGATGACGATACCAGCACGGTGGGGGTCGGGTGGGATACCATCCTGGCAAAAACCGGCCTTTCCTGCGGGAATTGATGGAACTATAGAAGGTGACAGTCCCTTATTGGACCAGAACTTGCCAACGTTGGAAGACTTTGGACTCCTGCTCATAGAAGAATTGAAACGGGCCGAAATAGCTTATTGACTTTCGAATTCATAAATGCTAGGATAAGCTCACTTTCAAAACTGTCAGAAGATCGCCACTCAAAATACATCACAACATAATAGCTGACCTTCCACCTCGTCGCTCATTTTTTTATTCCGTCTCTTTGGGAATTTCCATGGTAGATACCCGGATTGGGGGTGCAGGCGTGCGTACGCACGCCTGCACCCCCAATCCGGCCCCCTTTCACAGGAAATCCTAGAGAACCTATATTCCTCTTATTGATAAGGAGAAAGAAATGAACCAGGGAATTGCGTACAAAAAACTTCCGTCTGTAATTGCCGTCCTGGCACTGGTGACCGGTTCCTTTTTATCGTTCCAACCTGCCTCTGTGAGCGCCAGTCATACGAGTGAGCCTTCAAGCGTAACGATCGCCGGATCCTTGCAAAGCGAGCTGGGCTGCCCTGACGACTGGCAGCCCGAATGCAGCAACACCCATCTGACCTATGAGGTCGGTGATGGTATCTGGCAGGCAACCTTCTCCGTCCCGGCCGGTGCTTGGGAATACAAGGCAGCTCTCAACAACAGCTGGGATGAGAACTATGGGGCAAATGCGCAGCCGAACGGCTCGAACATCGATCTCTCCCTGGGGGCGGAAACGGGCGTCAAATTCTATTACGACCACAAGACCCATTGGGTCACGGACAACCAGAATTCCAGGATTGTTACAGCCCCCGGAAGCTACCAGAGCGAGATCGGCTGTCCCGACGACTGGCAGCCCGATTGCCTGCGTTCGTGGCTGCAAGACCCGGACGGGGACGGCATTTATTCGTTCTTCACAGCGGATATCCCACCGGGCGGTTACGAATTTAAAGCAGCTATCAACGAAGGCTGGGATGAGAACTATGGCGCAGGTGGAGCTGAAAATGGGGACAACATCGGCTTTACGGTCACCGCTTCCGGTTCTTCTGTTAATTTCTATTTCGACTCGACCACAAATGTACCCTCCGTGGAAGTCGTCGGTACAGGGCCCGGACTTGATCACAACGTCGAATGGGACGGCCTGCGCCACGACTCGCGCGATCCCTTATATCGCACCCCCGGCGGAGCTGTTCCGGCGGACACGCCGGTTAAGCTGCGTTTCCGCACCTACCATAATGATGTGACCGGCGTGAGAGCGCGCGTGTTCGACCTCAACACAAACAGCCAGCAGTTGCTTTCCATGCAGCCGGCTGCCACCGATGTGGATTGCTACCAGGCAGGCCTGCCTTACTCCTGTGACTTCTGGGAAGTCACCCTGGACTACGACACGCCAACCAACCTGTGGTACCGCTTCATCGTCACCGATGGGACCAAGACCGTCTTTTATGCCGACAACACCCCGGCTCTGGATGGCGGCCAGGGAAGCCCCAGCGATACTGTGATCGACAACAGTTATGCCTTAATGGTCTACGATCCGGCTTTTACCGCCCCTGAATGGGCTTCGGAGGCCGTGATCTACCAGATCTTCCCGGACCGTTTCCGCAACGGGCGCAGCAGCAACGATCCAAAAACAGGGGATCCGCGCTACGATGACCCGGTCCTGGCCCTGCCCTGGGGGACGCTGCCCGAAGGCTACTGCCGCAACTATGCCGATGGCGCGACGAACTGCCCCTGGCGCTTCGACGATACGCCGCCAGATTGGAGCCAGACCATAGAAAGCCCGCGCGGCCGCGATTATATGGGCGGCGACCTGAGAGGCGTTGACCAGTACCTGGAATACCTCCAATCCCTGGGCGTGAACACGCTCTACTTCAACCCCATCTTCGACGCTGGCTCCAACCACTCCTACGATACCCAGGATTATTACCAGATCGACCCCTACTTCGGCACCCAGAGGGACTGGGAAAACCTGGTCAAACATGCCAACCAGCGCGGGATGCGGATTGTCCTGGATGGCGTGTTCAACCATCTCTCCTCCGACAGTCCCTTCTTCGACCGCTACCATCATTACGAAAGCGTGGGTGCTTGCGAAAGCGTTGACTCGCCTTACCGCGAATGGTTCTATTTCACTGACGTAACTCCGGGCACAGGCAGCTGCGTAGGCAGCGATGGTACGCCCGATAGCGCAACCTATGACGGCTGGTTTGGCTTCGACAGCATCCCGGTCATCAACAAATCTTTGCCGGAGGTGCAGTCCTACTTCCTGACCGGGGATAACAGTGTCACCCGGTACTGGCTGGTGCAGGGCGCTTCCGGCTGGCGTATGGATGTGATGGGCGATGCCTCCTTCCCGGCCGGATACTGGGAGGCTTTCCGCGGGGTGGTCAAAGAGACCGATCCCGAGGGCCTGATCATCAGCGAAACCTGGCAAAAGGACAGCACCCTGCTGCGAATGCTGCGCGGCGACCGGGCCGATACCTCCATGAACTATCGCCTGCGGGATGCCGTGCTGGGCCTG
>JAABUE010000002.1 GCA_011389535.1 Anaerolineales bacterium | reverse complement strand
CAGCAAGCGGCAGATTGAGCATTTGCAGCGCCTGGATGTAGGTCTCGACTTCCAGCGTAGCGAAGCCGGGGCCGCCCAGCAGCAGGATGACACCAAAACTGGTGAAATCGAACAGGAAGACCAACAGCCCCGCTGCCAATAAGGAAGGCCGCAGCAGCGGCAGTGTAACGTGCCACCATACCCGGCGCTCCTGCGCGCCGAGGGTGCGCGCGGCGGACTCCAGGCGCGGGTCGAGCTGCGAGAGGGCGCTGCCCACCAGGCGGATGACGATGGTCGTGTTGTAGAAGACGTGCGCTATCAAGATCGCGCCCAGCGTGCCCACAAACTGGAGGGGCGGTACATCCAACCCGAATATATCCATCAGCCCCAGATTGACCCAGCCACGCGTGCCGAGCAAGGCATTGAACCCGGCCGCGACCACCACCGTCGGCAGCATGAACGGGACGGCTGTCAGCGCGCGTAGCACGGCCTTGCCGGGAAACACAAAGCGGGCGAAGAGATAGGCAGCCGGCAGGCCTAAGAACAGGGTGAGCAGGGTGGAAAGAAAGGCCTGGTAGAGAGTAAACAGTAAAACGTCTGTGGTAAGGCGCAGGTTTCCCGCTGTAAAAGCTGTAGTGTCGATACTATAGACAAGGATGCGGATAAGCGGGTAGAAGAAAAACAGGCCAATGAAGCTGAGCGGAAGGAGCCACAGAAAAAAGCGCGACTTAAGCAACGAAGACACGAAGGACCGAAGAATATCAATTCTCCGTGTCTCCGCGTCTCCGTGATTAATCGGCACTGCCATTCGACAATCTTACCTTAAAACCGTCTCCGTCCAGACCTGTATCCATTGCTCGCGGTTGGCAGCGATTTCAGCCGGATCGAGTTCGGCAGGCTCGTCCGGGATCTGGGCATATTGGACAAATTCGTCCGGTAACTCCGCATTCTGATTGACCGGGAAGACGAACATCTGGGTGGGCATATCTTCCTGGAATTGCTGGCTCAACAAGAAGTCTACGAACTTCTCGGCCAGGGCGCGTTGCTCGGTCCCTTGCAGAATGCCGACAAACTCAATTTGACGGAAGCAGGTCTCAGGTCCTGTGATCGAGGCGGTAGGCGCGTCGTCCAGCGGAGTCTGGGCGAAGATCACCTCCGCAGGCGGGCTGGATCCGTACGAGACCATCATCGGCTGCGTGCCCCGCCCCGAAGAGGCGCTAAAGTTAGTGTAATAAGCCGTCTCCCAGTCATTTACAACCACCAGACCGTTATCGCGCAAGGCTGCCCAGAAGTCGAGGTAACCGGGGTCACCAAAGTGCGCGATTGTTGCCAGCAGGAAAGCCAGCCCCGGCGAAGAGGTAGCCGGGTTTTCGACAACCAGCAAACCGTTATATTCTGGCGCCAGCAAATCTTCTAAACCAGCCGGGACAGCCAAATCATTTTCGGCAAAGTAGGCTTTATCGTAGTTGATGCACACATCGCCATAGTCTACCGGCAACAGGCGGTTCTCAGGGTCGAGCTGGAACCGGGCCGGGATATTCGCCAGCGCGGGCGACTGGTATGCTTCGAAAATACCGGCTTCGAGGGCGCGGGAGAGAAAGGTGTTATCCACGCCGTAGAACACGTCTGCCAGCGGGGCATCTTTTGAGAGAATAGCCTTGTTGAGCGCAGCGCCGGTATCGCCGCTGGCCAGGAAGGTTACCTGCACATCGTTGGCCTCTTCAAAAGCCTGTACCACCTCTTCGCTGGCAGCGAACGAGTCATGGGTCATCACGGTCAACTCGGCAGGGCCTTCCGGCGCACATGCGCTTAAGGCCAAAACGACGGTTAGCAAAAGAAACGCAAATCGTTTCATAGGAACTCCTTTTTTAAACTTCAAGGTAACGACGGTGGACGATCAGCAGCAGACCCAACCGGATGCTGACGGAAGCCGAATCCGCCAGCATTACGTTGCTGATGCCACGTGATTTATCAGGGTAAAGCGTTTCACCGGATAAAGGCCATTTCAGGCCCTCGGTGGTGACGCCTTCCACGGGAGCCTGCCAGGGGATCAATGAGACGGTGTCCCCGCTTCGTCCCTGCACCGCAGCCTGCCCCCCATTGGCAGCCGATGCCCGGCAGAAAAAGACTTCCTCCACCCCGTCATCCAGGCGGATGTCGATAGAAGACAGTGCCAGGTTGGTCAACATGGACAGGTTGGCCAGGGTCTGGTCGAGCCGGCCACCCAGCGCCGCGACGATCAAGATCGAGGAAGGCTGCAATTCAACCGCATAACGCAAGGCAAGCTCGAAATCGGTCTCGTTCTTGTCTTCGGAATATTTTTCGATGGCGACTCCGGCAGAGGCGAGCTTAAGCAACGGTTCTTCGTCCACCGAATCCAGGTCACCGATGACGATTTCGGGCAAAATACCCATTTTCAGCAGGTGGTTGGCGCCTCCGTCAGCTGCGATGAGAGTATCGTCCGCTTGCAACAGGGAACGGGCAGCTTCGATATCTGGCAATTGTCCATTGGCAAAGATTACTGCTCTGGGCATAAAAACATCCTCCGGGCGGAGGATGTGATAAGGCAGTAATGTTCCCTCCGCCGGCATGATCCGGATCAGGTATGGCGGGTCGAGCGTGGTACGCTCCTCTCAGCCCGTAGAACGGACTCCCCGTTAAGTTGTGTCAAAAGAGTATATGATGACGGACAATCCCTGTCAAGACACCGCTTTCGCTTACTTTAAAACTTCTCCTATAAACCTGCGCACGGCTCAGATAAAAACCCAGGGCAGACTGTTTTCGTTTGCCCTGGCGAGTGCCCGATCAGCATGATGTGATCGATAAATGTTCCATGTGCAATCAAGAGTTCCTATTATCAATGTTCTTATTACCCGGGTATCAGCGTACGCGGCGCTTCCATTCCTCCTTGAGCTGCAACTCGCGCGGGCTGACGCCCGACTCGAGAGCCAGGAAATCCAGTAGTAGACGGTTGAAGCGGGCAGTTTCATCGATCATTGGGAAATGTCCCGAACCATCCAGCACAACGTGTTGCATCATGTGCGGCAGGTTAATGGAATTATCTGCAGGCGGGGCCTGAATAGCCGGATCATTTTGTCCATAGACGAGCAAACAAGGAATGAGGGTTTCGCGCATTTTGTTGAACAGGCCGTTCGACTGAAAACTGCTGATCGAATCGGATATAGCCTGAGGGTCCGCTTTCGAAGCGTCGGCCAGCGCAGCGGCTGCTTCCGGCGTTTTGCTGACCAGCCAGTTTACCAAATCAGGCAAAGATGAAGTTCTAAAACGGGTAGTGATCGCGTCATAATACACCGGGCAGTTGACCGCCATCATGCGGTCCACGTTTTTTGGCCAACGGGAACAAAAATTGAAGCCCACCAGGGCGCCTAGTCCATGCCCAACCAACGCCACTTTACCGATCCCCATCTCATCCAGAAAACGGCTGAGCAGGTCGGTCTGCTGGTCAATCGTATAGCGCTTCATATCACGGGCAGATTCCCCAAACCCCCACAAGTCAAGGCTGTAGGCGCGAAAGGAAGTGGAAGCAATCTGCATAGACGAGATCCAATACCGCCACGAGCCAACCCAACCGTGGAGGAAGATGATGGGGCGGCCTCGTCCCAGCACCTCGTAGTGCACGATCAATCCATCCAGAATAATGGCGCTCATGCTTCCGAAAAACCTTCTACCTTACAACCTTTATTTCCCGAACTTCGCCAAAATCGAGCGGACCCGGTCGGTTAATTGATCGGGAGCAAAAGGTTTGAGCAGATATTCTTCAGCACCAGCATCCATGCCATCACGGATTTCTGATTCCTGTCCTTTGGCAGAGAGGAACACAACCGGAACGTCTTTTAATTTCGGGTCTGCTTTGATCAGCTTGCAAGCCTCGTAGCCGGTCATACGCGGCATGCGCACATCCAACAAGATCAGGTCAGGATATTCCCGCTTTGCAACTTGCACGGCTTCCTCCCCGTTTATGCCGGTCACTACTTCATACCCGGCAAAGCGCAAAGTAAATGCAACCAGGTCTCGAATGTCAGGTTCGTCTTCCGCAATCAATATTTTTGTCATCAATTCGTTATTCGCCTTTCTTCTCTACGGGCAATGTGAAGGAAAAAGTACTACCCTTTCCCTCTCCTTCGCTTTTTAGCCAGATTCGTCCTTCGTGCATCTCTATCAATTGCCTTACGATTGCCAGGCCCAAGCCTGTGCCGGGAGTAGCCAGCACAAGCGGGTCCTCTCCCCGATAAAAACGGTCGAAGATACGCGCCTGGTCCTCTTTGGAAATGCCAACGCCAGAATCTTGTATATCCACCTGCACTTCACTACCGTTTTCAGTGTGCAGGTGCACAGTGATCCGTCCGTTTTCGGGTGTGTAATGATAGGCGTTGTCTACCAAATTGCCTAAGATCTGCCGTACCCGTTCGGCATCCCCTCGAATCCGGGGCAGGTCTTTGGCCGCATCTAGGGAGAAGGCCATCGGTTTGTTTTCTTCCTGCGAACGGCGCAGCATATCTGCAAGAACATCTTCAGCCACGTCGCGCAAGTCAAGCGGTTGGGGCGATAAGACGACCCGTCCCGCCTCGATCCGGGATATATCCAGCAGATCATTCACCAGAATATTGAGACGTTCCGTATTGTTTTTGACAATACCCAGGAAATGGGTCTGGTTTTCGTTCAATGCGCCGGCTGCGCCCATCAGCAAAATGTCCACATAACCACGGATGGAGGTCATCGGAGTACGCAATTCATGACTCACCGTCGCGACAAACTCGGACTTCAGCCTGTCCACCTCGACCTCATGCGTAATATCCCGGAAAATGGATACCGTCCCCAGGAAGTCGTTCTGCAGGATGACCGGCGCAAGATGGACCAACGCAATCCGCCCGTCTTCAAGCTCTAACTGCTCGGCATACGATTCACCGGCCTGGTAGGAGGCCGGGTCATTCGACCAATCGTTGATTGTTTGCATCCACATGCCGGCTGCTCTGCCAAAGATACCACCGAAGGCATCCAGCGATTGATCGATCAATTTTGTCGATTCAAGACCGAGAATCGCGGTAGCAGAGCTGTTCAGAAAAGTGATCCGGTTTTCAGGACCGGTCACAACCACGCCATCAGCCACAGCTTCGAGAATCGCCTGTGAGCGGCTGGCTTCTTCCTGCTCTTTGCGCAGCATGCTTCCCAGGCGCTCTGCCTGGTCTCGGATCAACTCATACAAATGAGCATTGTTGATAGCAATAGCGACCTGTCCGGCAATGGCTTTAACCATACCCAAACGCTCGGGACCGAAGAAACCGATCTTTCGGTGGAAGACCATCAATACACCGATCACGTCTTCTCCGACCAATAAGGGAGCGACGATCGTACTACGGTGTTCACTGGAAGTTGATACCGACTTAACCCAGCGTTCATCCTTATGCAGGTCTTCGACCAGAGTCGCTTCCCGGGTCTCGACAACCCAACCGGCCAATCCCTCTCCGACTTTGAGGGTAAAGCCGCGGCTTTCGGACGGTTCCTGCCCCGTTAAGTAACCATAACCGGCACGGTAGTGCAGCAAATTATCCTCAGCGTGCAGGAGCATGATCGTCCCCTGCTCTCCGCCGACAGCCTCGTTCAGCAGGGCAAGCGTGCGGCTGAGGGCGCGGTCCAGATCCAGGCTGGCCGATACTTCGGTCAGGATGCGTAAAAGGGTTTCAGTATTGGCCTTTTCACGTTCTACCTCGGCTGTGCGTTCAATAACGCGTTGTTCAAGTTCTTCGGCCAGGCGTTGGGTCTCAGCAAACAGGCGTGCATTTTCAATCGCTACCCCGGCCTGTTGCGCCAGGTTGTTCAAGAATTCCAACTCAACGTCAGTGAATTCCAGCCCTTTACCGGTACGCCAGATTGCCATCAATCCGCTTAACCGCTCTTTGGAGAGAATAGGCACGCCCACCAAGTGTTCATACAAACTCTCAGGCGTTCCTTCCACAATCCGCGCCCGCGGATCATTTTCAGCGTTATTAACAATCTCACCGATCTTCTTTTCAGCAATATTGCCCAGGATACCTTCACCAATCATCATGGGGGAGTTCTTGATCTCCTCCGCATCCAATCCGACGACAGCAATACCGCGCAACACATTGGATTCAAGCTCCGGGAGATAGACAGCGCTCGTTTCAGCTTTTAGCAGGTCTTTGGCATAAGCAACGATACGCTTTAACACGTCTTCAAGATCCAACGTGGCCGAAATATCACGGCCAACTTCTGCCAGCGCCATCGTTTCTTGTGCACGGCGCTGCGCCTCCTGGAACAAACGGGCGCTATCCAGCGCGACAGAAGCCTGATTGGCAATGGTAATCGCCAACTCCACCTCTGAAGTGCTGAGTCGTTCTTTAGCGGGCAATTGTACAAACAAGATACTACGCAGGCTGCCACCACTTACCAACGGTAACGCCAGTACACTGGTTGCTTCCTTTCCAAGCATGGAGGTCAGTTGCCTTACAGAAGGTTCGCTCAGGAAGTCATCACCTGTAAACACGCCCAGCGACTCGCGCAAGTAGCCAAAAATTGGGGCGTCAGGCAGCGTCTGTGGTAAATTATCTTCTTGTTTTGGCGATGAGAAAGTCCAGGTTGCCTTCGGACCGTCCAAGCGGGCAACTGAAACGCGCATAGCGGCGAAGGCTTTGCGTAATTCCTCTGCTGTGACTTTCTGGATTTCATCGGCATCCAGCAGTCCACTCATTTGAGAGGAGAAACGGTTGAGCAATGCCAAACGCTGAGAGCGTTGGTCAAGCTCTGCGGCACGGTTTATGCTATCCTCATAAAGACGCGCGTTCTCCAGCGCGACTGCCGCCTGGCCTGCAAAAGTCGTGGCAACTTGAATTTGTTCTGGCGTATAGAAGCTTGATTGCCACTTCTCGAGCGTAATCACGCCAACGACCTCACCCTTGGAAATGAGCGGAATCCCTAACCAGGATAAACGGGGCGCTTCAATTTGCGGGAAGCGTGGATCTCCGCGCACGTCGGCTACCGAGATGGGTTGTCCAAGGCGGATCATTTCCTGGAACAAGGCGCTGTCTTCTACCCAAACGGTTAATCCCAGGCGTTGTTCGGAATCGGTAAATCCAATCGCGGACGCAACCCGGAGGAAATCCTTCTCGCGCAACAACAACGTCGCTGTGTCGAAAGGCAAAACGGGGCGCAACTGGTCGAGCAAGGAAGCGACCAATTCCTCGCTCCGCAGGCTCGAAGTCATGGTTGTTGCGACATCGTTTAAAGCCTGGAGTTGGCCGGCGCGCTCCTCGGTCGCCTGGACCAGACGAACGTTTTCCAGTGAAAGCGCCACTTGCTGCGTGAGCGACAGCAAGAGAGTCTCATCTTCTGGTTTAAAAGCGGCCTGTGTATTGAAATTATCTAAAACCAAAACCCCTAGTCCTTGCCCCCCTGTCACAATCGGGACCAGTAAAGTGGAGACAGGCAGGCGACCACCGGTAGCTTGGCGGTATAAAAACAGATTTTCTGCTGAGAGCGCATAGTCTCGTGCAAAGTTCAGCTCATCCACCCGGTGTGGGATTCTTGTTTCGAAAATCGTACCGGGCAATGCTTCCCCGGAGCGATAATTGATTTTCATCAAGCTATCATTGTCTGCGTAACCATCGCTAGCCCGCGGGATCAGTTGGGAAGTATTTTCATCCCATAACAATACTACCCCCGCATGGGCGGCTGGTTGGATCACCCGGCGGGCGCTTTCAAGCAAGGCTTTTATGATTTCATTCGGCGTCAAACCACTTATTTTCCGACTGAAGTCGAGTAATAGGTCCACCTCTTGCAAGCGGCGACGGGTTTCGCTTAGCAGAGAAATATTTTGCAGGATCACGGATGTTTGGCGGGCAATTTGATAGTAAACTTGCCTGTCTTCATCCGTGAAAGCCGGAAGCGGTTCAGGGCTGACCGCCATGATAGCTGCCACAGTCTTCTCTTGAACGATTACCGGTAAACAAATAAAGGCCTTGGCATGCAACCCGCTAAGTAAAGGTGCATCCAGCCAATCATCTGCTTCATCCTCATTTGCCGACAGGATCGTTTCACCTGTTTGCAAACAAGCACGCAACGGGTTCCGTTGACCAAACAATGCCTCCGGGCTGGTAGCGCGCGGTACGCTGCCCAGGACATGCAACAGGCGCGGACCTTCAGGGCCTTCTTCGGCCACCAGCGCTACCGCCATACCAAGTTGTGTGAGTACCTCGCGCCCCAACGCCAACAAAGCTGAGGAAGCATCCAACTGGCGGCTGACCGACTCCGTGATGGCCAATCCGGCGCGAACTCTCTGCGCCCGACGGTCCAAATTGTGAATGGATATGGTTTGTTCAAGATCCTTGCGAAGCAGCAACGGCAGGTCATTCTGACTGACACTGAGCAGTCGTTGCTGGCGTTGCAAGCCTGAAGTAAGTGTTTCGACCCGATTGCGTAAATTGCCGAAGCGGGTAGTGTTGCTGATTACCAGGGCAGCCTGTGCTGCGAATATTTCAAGAGTCTCGATGGCCGCCCTGTCAGGTCGCAGACCGTCACTTGGGGCATCCAGGCTGAGTAAACCCAGTGGGATTCCCTGGGCATCCATTAAAGGCACGAGCAGAAAATCGTCCGGGTCCCAGGCATTTTCGGAGTGATCGAGCTCATCCAGGTCCAACGTGACCATGTGAACATCGGCAGGCACAACCGGGGTTTGATTGGCAGGAATAAAATACGAGCGGCTGATGCGGAATTCCGGCTTGAACAATTGTTGGATGCTCACCAGTGGCTGCTTGCGAGACAACAGCTCCATAAGTATATCTTGCGGGAAACCCATCCCGGTTATCCGGCGCAAGAGTCCGCTATCAGGTTCGTAAACACTGAAAAGCACCGCTTGAAAAGGTGTGGAAGTACGGATGGCGTCCCCGATAATTCGCAACTGGTGTTCGATCGGTTGCTCGAAATTAACCGCGTAACTTATTTCTGTCAGACTCGATATTGTTTCAGCGCGACGGCGCAACAACTCTGCACGCTGGTGCTCTGCCTGATACTGGTTGGCTGTGTTCAAAGCAATAGATGCCTGTACCGCAAGCGTTTGGACCAGTTCTACAAGATCTCCTTTGAAGAAATCTGGCTGGCTGGCGTGCAGATAGATGACGCCTGCCAGGTTTCCATTCTGGCGGATAGGGACAAGCAATGCCGAGCGTACATTTTCGTGAGGAGCTGGAAAATCTTTTCCGTCGAAATTTTTAACGACCACCTGTTTGTCAACTTCAGCAACTTGCGAAAGCATTTTTAAAACGTGCTCATTTACAGGGCAACCAATGGAAAATTGGATTTCCAGCCTGTCGCCCCCGTTGGCTCGCTTAAAAAGCAAAATCGAGCCACAATCTGCACGTGTGGTATGTAAGCATTCACTATGCACCAGTTCCAGCAACTTGTTTACATCCAGCGATGCATTTAATTCCCGGCTGATGCGCATGATTGCCGTCAATTGATCTACACGCGCGCGCAAGTTCTCGTCCGTCTGGCTGACCAGGTTAGCGCTCTCGAGAGCGGATGCAAGTTGCCCGGCAGCCGTTGTCACAACCTGTAAGTCATAGGCGTTAAAAAACTCGGGCTTGCGACTCCCCAGCATCAGTTCGCCTAAACTGTGCTCGCGGACCACCAAAGGCACCACCATCGTCGATTCCATCCGCAAGGTTGTGATGAGGGGACGATAAACCGGCAAGACCCGCCGGTCGCTGCTCAAACGACCGGAGATGAAAGGTTTTTGTCCGCCTGAAACGGTAAACCGGTACTGTGAATCGGTCACAAACATTCGTGACAACGCTTCAGCCGCCTCTCCTTCGACCCCATAAGTGCTTCCGCTATGCAGGCATAATTCGCCATTTTGCTCGTCCAGCAAAAATATCGCTGCTGCATCTGCCTGGAAAAGGTGCGCCAATTCGCGTACGGAATGTTCCAGCACTTCATCGACTGACGCAGCAGAAGCCGAAAGGCTGGCCACTCTGCGCAATGCGTCAGACCGGTAGGCACGTTGACGCGCCTGCTGCACCAGGACGGCATTTTCAATAATGGCAGTAGCCTGGTCGGCAATGATTTTCATCAGGCGCAACTCGTTCTCGGAGAATGGAGTAACGCCTTGTCTGTGATTGGATAATTGCATAAAACCGAGCAGACGCCTGCCTGACAGCAAAGGCACCAGAGCCGAATCGCGCAAACTGGCGGCTTGTGCCAGGTTCCTGATCCCAAGCGTCTCCCATCTTTCATCTTCCGCAGCATTGGAGGTCAACAGGGGCATCTGGGTTGAAAGGATATCAGAAGCAACTTTCCCGTCAGGGATGCTCGCACGGTAAATTTCCACGATGTGCGGTGGCAGTCCCTGAAACGGGATCTGCCCCTCGAGCATGCGCTTGCCCTCGTCAAAAAGTAAAAACCCAAGAATCTCAACATCAAACAACGGAGAAACACTTTTGACCAGGCGCTCGAACAGGTCCTTCATGTCCTGACTCACGCTCACAGCCTGCGCCAGGTTGGCAAGACCGGTCAACTCAGTCGTTCGTTGGTGTTCCGTCTCATAGATTATGGCATTGCGAATAGCTACTGCTGCCTGCCCGGATACCAGTTGGATCAGTTCCAGGTCATGCTGACTGAAACTGTTTTCGGCTGATTGACCGGCTTCAAGCGTGCCTACAAGCTTTCCCCCATCTATCAAAGGGATCCCCATGTAGGAACGGACCAATAGCGGTTCTGTTCCGCCGTTTGTTGCCTCACCATTACCTGAAACGGTCTGCGAGAGGAGAAGAGGCTTTGGCTCTTTCAGAAATGAATCAGCATAATTCCCAAAATAGGATCGTTCCACACGGCGCAGCGTTCGTGGTTCAGCGGAACTTCCTTCGTAGCGATACGGAGTGAGAGTTCCCTTGGCTTCATCCCAGACCTTGAGCTCCAATGTCTCCGCTGAGACCAACCGCCCGACGTTTTCTAAGATAGCCTTTAAAGTATCTTCCAGGTCAAGGCTGCTTGAAATCGACCGTCCAAAGTCCGTTATCACGCGCAGAATCGAAACTGAGAGCTGCCCATCCTCCCCCGCTGATAATGCGGGCGTAAAATCCAGATTTCGCAGGACGACCATCATCGAAGGAGTAAAACCCGGCACCTGATAGGAGGTTGCCTCTGTCAAGTGAGCGCCGATGGAGATTCGTTTTTGGCTTTCTTTGGATAGGAGGGAGAGAAATTCATTAGACGGACGTGCATACCGTGCCAGGCGTTCCAGGTCGGCCTGGTCATCTTCATGTAAACCGAACAAACGCCGCGCAGCTTCGTTTAAATATTCAACCCTTCCGCCGCCCTGAACAATGATGATGGCATCTTTCTGCCCTGCACTTTCAGGATATATTGTGGATAACGATGGAAGGTTTGTATGGGACTGCTTGCCGGAACGCAGCATCCGCAAGAAAAAACGGACAAATAGAACGGATACCAGTCCGCCGACAACCAGAACAAGACCCAGGCCTAAGCCTTCCATTGCTAAAGAGATCCTTACCCGACTAGATCGCTCGGAGTATCCTTCCGTCGAGCGTCCGCGCCCATTTCAGTGATTTCGCGGATGTCTGCGAATCCAAATTCGGATGGCGCGACAATTCCTGCGGCAAGGGTCATGAAAGGAACATTCTCCGGTCCATTGTTAGCCTGAACTGTCATATAACCCTGCTGGCGGTCGATAAAGTTATAGTGTGTTTGTACTTCCTCAGCAAAGCGGTCCTTCAGACGCTGCTTGATCGAGGGAGCAGCATTCTGAGTTGTGATGATGATAAAGTTATCGCCGCCTGCGTGTCCGATGAAATCGGACGATGTACCGGTCTCATCCACTACTTCCCCTATCAACATCGCGCAGAAGCGTAATACATTATCACCTGCAACAAAACCATATACGTCGCGGAACGGGTCAAAGTGATTGACCCGAATGTCGATCAAGGCCCAATCCTTCTCGCGGATGATCTTACGCAATTGCTCCTCGATCAGGCGACCAGCTGGAAGGCCTGAGCGTGGATCAGTAAGGCTTTCACGCTCTGAACGGCGGATGGCGCCTTGTACACGCAGCTTCAATTCCTCGATATCAAAAGGCTTGGTGATGTAATCATCCGCGCCCAGCTCGAGGCCTTGCAACTTATCGCTGCGCTCATCCTTCTGTGTCAGGAAAATGACCGGTATATGGCTGGTACGGGTGTTCGTCCGCAACGTGCGGCACACCTCATACCCGTCAATATCCGGCAACATGATATCCAGCACAATCAAGTGTGGTAACACCTGCTTGGTCTTATCCAACGCATCGGAACCGCGGACGGCTACATCCACGTCATACTCCAAACCGCTGAAATAAATTTTCAGCATGTTTCCGATATCAATGTCGTCTTCAACAACCAAAAGGCGGGGCTTTCCCATAGAGCCTCCTTTATACGCGCCTGGCCCTGTTGCGGGCCTTGTGGCGCACGGCTTCAATTTGTTGCGGCGTCACTTCTCGCTCGAACGAGCGAAACCCGCTCAAGCGAAAGCCATGTTTGTGGGCAATGGCAGTTATTTCATCGACACGCTCACGAGTAATGTGCTTGCCAAGCGTGTAATCTTCAAAACGGCCTTCCAGGGCCAGGGCTATCGTTTCTGCCATGCAGGCATAGGATTTACCCGCTGGAAAGCCAAAGTTAAAGTGGAAATCAACGGGGCCTGGCACATCAACCATTCCGCCGTCAATCACTAATATATCATCTCTTACAGCGGCTACCATTGCAGAAACATCACGAGGTCGCGCCACATCACAAACAACACTTCCTGGCAACAAATGCTCCGGTTGGATGACATCATGGACTGCACTCGTTACCGTTAGAATCAACTGGGACTCAGCCAGCACATCCATCTTCGTACTGACGATTAACTCGCATCTTTCCGAGCCCGACAGCTGCTCCCGCAATTCGATCAGCGGTCTTTCCCTCCGGCCGATCAAACATAACCGCGCCACATCCTTCGCCAGCAACTCGGCACAGACCCGGCCAATCGTCCCGGTGGCGCCTACAACTGCAGCCGTCGCATTTCGCAAGGGAATTTCCATCAGCCGCGCCGCTTCGCGGATGGCTTGCACTGCAATGGATATGGTGTAAGAGTCGCCTGTTGTAACGGGTACATCCAACGAACGGGCGATGGTCACTCCCGCATCACCAATGACCGATGTAAAGGCGCCCAGGCCCAGCATCCGGGCACCGAGGCGTTCAGCCATCCGGCCTGTTTGTATAATCTTACGATAAACAACCCGCTCTGGCAACTCCAACATTCGTCGGGGGGTATAGGGAGCAGCAATGAACCAACCCTGCACCTGCTTTCCAGTTGATGCGGAGATAATGCCTTCGATTTCTGAAATATAAACCGGGGGAAAGAAAGTTGAAAAAAGGTCGATCTGACGCTCGGTCAGAACCCGTCCTAAAAACGGGAATTTCCGGCTGACATCCCGCTTGGGGTCAATCGGGTGAATAATAAAAGCAAACGTATCCATCGGCCTACCAGGACTCCACCTCCGATCTCTCGTCTCGCGGACGATAGAGTGCCTGGTGCTGCGAAGCGTTGCGTAACTGATGATGGTCGCTGTCTTCAAAACGAATATTACGGTTGATCACACGCCGCTTGTCGGAAGCAACCAGCACAACATCTGATTCGATGGTCCGCGCCGGGTAAACGATCATCCCGGAGCCAATGCGGCAATTATGCCCCACGCAACTGCCGATCACCGGCCGGTTCGATAGGCTCAGTTCATCCTTCCCATCCAGGGCACGGATGGGCGTCGGGATCAGGTTGAAATCGGTAAAAGTGGAACCGGCGCCAATAAACGTATTGCGACCAATCACACACATTTGCAAACAGGTATTCTGTGCGATCATACTATTATCCATTACAGTGGTCATGAACATAGAGGCACGAAAAGGCAGAAAGGTTCCATCTCCTATTACGGATAGCATCAACTGCACATCCTGTGAAATATTGACGTTATTCCCAATAATACAGTTCTCGATCACTGCCCCGGCATTGATAAAAACGTTATCGCCAATCGTTGTCGGCCCATGGATAACAGCGTGCGGGTCGATCACACAATTTTTTCCCACCTTGACCATTTCCGAGCATTCAAGCACTTGGCGTCCCTCGTAAAGCGCCTTGCTGATAACCTTTATCTTGAATAGGGTATCTTCGCTCAGGCGTTTCTCAAAACGCGCTCCGCGCGCAAAGAGCCCAAACACGACATCAGCCAGGTGCACATGTACCCAGGAATCGATGGCCATCAGCGCTCGCAGCGGAACGTTGAAGACCAGGTCACCGGTCTGGTCTGCCATGTAGGTAGGAACATGGTAATAACCCATCTCACGAGAACCCAGATCTATCACGAGCGGTTCCACATCGGCTACCGGACCATTCGGGTAGTACCATAAATCGGCTAAAAACTGATCGCCCGCAGGCGTATAAGATGTAGAAAGGGGTAAAGCGTGCTCTCGAAATGCTGGATCATCGATTGAAAATGCTGCCCGTACGGCACGCTTTCGTTTTTTAGCCTGTGTGATGAACTCGGAAATATAATGTTCGTCGAAGTATAAATTGTCGCGATAAACGAGCGTCGGTTCACGCACAGGCGGCAAACGTTTTCCAGGTTCCAATTCACGTTCGCTGGTGGTATAAGGAGCAAGCACATTGCGCTGGTACAGCCAGAGCGGTTGGTTTTGAATGCGCAAATCCCGTGCCCGTTCATTGAACGGCTTAATGGAATGAGGGGCGTTTAAAATGATCTTCAACATCTAACGTATTTTCTCATAGGTTCGTAAACTCTTGAAAAGGACAAACCTGACAAAACTGTAAGATTCAAGTTAATGGTTCTCGATCTACCACAATCAAGCAGGCAGGATCGCCTTGAGATCTACAGGTTTCTTCCACCACATTATAAAACTTTCCACCGCTAACCCAGTATAGTGATTCTTGCAGCATTCCAACCGCAAATTGACAGAGCGGCTCAGATCCATGCCGGCCCCAACACCAGGGGCATTGCTCAACCTGCCAAATAATTTTATGCTCTGATTCTTCCAATGACACTACCTGGTCCGTATTGTGATTAAAAAAATCTGTCAGAGCATGCAAAACGGAAACCAGCTTCAAATCAGGCGGCTGCAAGCGGAAGGCTGCATCATTCAAGCCCAGTGCGGGACCATAAGTACGCAAGCCATGTGAGAAGAAAACTCGCCCGGCACGTAAAGCCAGCCCATGACCGCCATGCGGACCGTAACCCAACTCCAAAGAGCTTTGTAACAAGGAGAGAGTCTCAAATGAGACAGCCCGGTTATCATCATCCGGCGGGTAATTGCCGATCAGAGAAGAAAGCGATGCCAGGTTAAGAACAGCGTTAAGACCGTTTTTACCTATGACTTCCTCGAACGCAAATAGCAAAATTCTCCCCAGCCTGTTCGGGAAATAATATCCATGGGATGAAGCTGTCATGTAGTTGGCGATTCTTCGTCAAGAAACAGCTTGAGTTTTTGCATGAAAGGCTCAGGGTTATCCATCATAATGAAATGTCCGGCTTTTGGAAAACGTTCAATTCTATTTTGCTCGACTCCCACAGACAGCGGTTTCCATTGCTGCGGGTGGACTATATTGTCCTTATCTCCGTACATGCCCAAGACCGGTATCTTGATTTCGTTCAGCATGGGACGTAAATCCGTACGCCGCAAGGAGGCGATACTACGCAGGAAGGATTGCACAGTCGTACTCGTAAGGTCGCGGTCCATCATGTCCGGAAAACGCGGGTCGCGGCAGATGAAGGGTGAGGCGGCGCGCATGCCGAAGCGGAATAGTCCCATCATATTGAAAAGCATAAATGCAATCGCACGATAACCCGCCGCTTTCAACGGCAAAGCCAAGGATGATCCGGCAATGGGCGAGCCCACAACCACAACTTTGGATACACGCTCGGGATATTGGATCGCGACCGCTAAACTGACTGTTCCACCCATGCTGTGCCCAACCAGCGGAGCTTTGCCTATGCCCAACTGGCTCATAAACTGATCTACCAAGCTGACAAAGTCCTGCACGGCGTAAGTTTCACGCTTTTTACCGGATTCGCCAAAGCCCCAGAAATCAAGCGCATAGGTGCGGTAGTACTGGCCAAGATAGGCCATAGTTTCCTGCCAAAGACCCCAGGAACCCAGCCATCCATGCAACAAGATAACCGGGCGGCCCCGTCCATATACTTCGTAATGAACAATGCCCTGGTCAGTAGTGATTGATGACACCGAACCTTAAATTCCGGTTCCCCCCTACCCCCCGGTCTCCATTTCTGCGAGGATACTATATAACAATTCCAACAAAACAGTTTTAACCGTTTCCCGTTCCGTCGCTACGCAAGATAGCAACTTTACTTGTTGATCCAATCGCAGCGCGTGACGCATGTCCCCCAGCTCCCAGGCATCTTTTTTGTCTTGTTTATTGGCAGCTACAACATAAGGTGTGGGCGCATAGGCACGGAATGTTTCAAGGATAGAGCGCGCTTCACGAAAAGTTTCTGGCCGGGTGCTGTCGACCATCACGATAAACCCCAGCATACCTTCCGAAAGGATTTCCCACATAAAATCAAAACGTTTCTGACCAGGCGTTCCGAACAGATACAAAACCAGATCCTCATCCACGGTGATGCGGCCGAAATCCATCGCTACAGTTGTTGATTCTTTAACAGAGCGCTCATCAGCGCTCGTGATCTTTCGCTCCGTGGCAACAACATCAATTTCGCTGACAGACTGAATAAACTCGGTCTTACCAGCGCTGAAGGGCCCTGTCACAACCATTTTGACTGTTTGCATAACAAAAATTCCTTCCCAATCGTGACGATTACAGCGATCGGATGCGTCCGATAAGCTTGTTCACCAGGGACTTCTGCTCTTCCTTATTCTGTGTCGGGAACATCTTCGGGTGTGGCAAAACTTTCGCACCTTCCGGACGGATAATTTCAACCAGGCCAGCCTGTAACAAACCATATACAATGCGGCGGATTTCAAGATCGTTCATCTTATTCGCATTGGCGATCTGCTTCAGCGTATTCTTCGGGTTGATGTACGAAACAACCCGCCATTCCTCCACGCTCAGGTTGACATTTTTCAAAGGGCGATCGGTAAATTTTAAAGCCATTTCCAGGCTTGGAATTTCATCCTGCAACTGCTCCCATTCTCGCAACTGCCGTGAACCTTCTATGATTAGATTTTCCAGGTCCAGGCGGACGTTAATGCGATCATCCGGGGGAAGTAATTCAGTTTCAAATCGGAAGGAACCTTCAACCCAGGTATATAATCTTCGGATCGTCTGTGAGAAGTATTCCTGCAAGTTACTGAGAATATCTTCCCGGGTTACATATCCCGCATTGATCAGCAATAAACCCAGCTCTTTATCCGTCATATTCCCTGCGCGCTCCACGATTGCGCGATATTGGTTGACTGTCAGCTTATTGGCGCGATGCAATACCGTTGCCAGACGGTTATCTTCTTTGCCGATGCGCGCAAAAGCAAGTTTTCCGTTCTGGAAAGCAACATGAGCCTGGTCAGCAGCGCCGTCAACGACCAGCGTACCGGTCTTGCCTGCCAGATTAATCAAATTAAGGAGTTGAGTAATTGTGAAGTCGCGTAAATTTCCACGTAACGCCATAGCGTGCCTCAAATAAGTCCCCCGACAGGGGGAATGAAAAGATTATACATGTAAGGGATTAATGCGTCAAACTTGGGTTATTCACAATATTGAAAGGGCTCCATTGGCTATGATAGACTCTGCCTGTTTCACCCTTATTTGGAGGATTTTATGCGCTTTAGGACCTCGCTCCTTACCCTGATGTTTGGCCTGCTGCTCGTTACCCTTACCTTTCCTGCAACCAAGGGTATATCCGCCGCCCCTGGCGCAAATGTGACTGACGACCGGCCAACGCTCAATTTCCCGGATAGCATCACCTTCCGTGCCACTATCGAAAGCAGCGCGCCGATCACATCCGTAGTCCTTGAATACGGCACAGACCAATTAACCTGTGGTAGCGTGGTTGCGAAAGCTTTTCCTCAATTCACACCCGGCAACACCGTGGTTGCCGAATGGACCTGGGAAATGAGACAGTCTGGCTCGCTGCCCCCCGGCGCTGCACTGTGGTGGCGCTGGCGATACACTGACGAAAGTGGGGTAGAAAGCGTTTCCGAAAAAAAGACCGTTACCTGGCTGGATGCAATGCACGACTGGCAAACCGTCACTTCCGGCCTGGTCAATATCCATTGGTATGCCGGAGACCGGGCTTTTGCGGAAGACTTGCTGAATGCCGCGGAGACTGCACTTGTGCGCCTGCAAAACGATGCCGGCTTGCAGCCTGATCAACCCATTCATCTTTATATTTACGCCAACACTGACGATATGAGAGACGCCATTCTCTACGAGCCTTCCTGGACGGGCGGGATGGCTTATGCCGACCATGACATCGTCATCATTGGCATTTCCCAACGCGACCTGGAGTGGGGACGCACAACAATCGCCCACGAGCTCACCCACGTGCTGGTCGGGCACCTTACCTTCTCCTGCCTGGGAGATGTGCCTACCTGGCTCAATGAGGGACTGGCCGTTTACGGGGAAGGCGAGCTGGACCCTGCCTCCCAGTCGCAACTCAACGAGGCCATCCGCAGCGACCAGTTGCTGAGCATCCGTTCTCTCAGCGGCGGCTTTTCCGAAGTGCCGAGCAGGGCTTATCTTTCTTACAGCCAATCTTACAGCATCGTCAAATACCTGATCGAAACCTTCGGGCAGGATAGAATGAATTCCCTGCTCATCGCCCTGCGCGACGGATCCACAGTCGATGATGCCCTGATCCAGGTTTATGGATTTGACATCGACGGTCTCGAGAACGCCTGGCGCGAATCGATCGGGGCTGCGCCGCAGACTGCTTCTGCGCAACCGACCACCCAGCCCACCCCGACCTTTGTCCCAACTTATGTGCCCTTCGCGGGAGCTCCAGTGATCGTAACACCAACACCTTATGTCATTCCCACTTCATTCATTGCTCAGCCGACGCCGCAACCAACTGGCCCGCCGATTGAATTGACGCTTATGCTGGCCGCGGTCTGCTGTGTTTTGGTGATCCTGTTCGGTGTGCTGGGATTGGGCGCGTACCTGGCTTTCGAGAAGCGCAAAGGAGACAGCAATGAACCGGGCGCGTAAGACACTCTTTTTTATCACCCTCGTAGTTCTGATTGCTGTCGTACCAGGGCTGGCAGCGAACGCCTCAGACGGGAATCCGCTGCAAGGATCGCTGGAGCAGGCCCTGGTCCTGGCGGGAGGCGAGAGCACCAATCCACGCGAATATGATCCGGCCACCACCCATGGTTCCGGAAATAAGCTGGTCTTCAGCGGGCTGGTCTCCTTCGATCCGCATCTGAACCTGACCCCCGAACTGGCAGAAAGCTGGGATACCAATCCGGACGGGACGGTCTACACCTTTCACTTGCGGGAGAACGCCAGATTCCATGACGGGCGTCCTGTCACCGCGCAGGATGTGATCTACTCCTGGGAGCGCGCCGCCAGCCCGGCGTTGCAATCTGACACGGCATTGACCTATCTGGGGGACATCGTCGGCGTGCGCGAGATGAATGCGGGGCAGGCTGAGCACATCACAGGCCTTGAAGCGCTGGATGCTGGCACGCTTCAGGTGACGATCGACGCGCCTAAACCATACTTCCTGCTCAAGCTGACCTACCCGACTGCTTTCGTGCTGGACAAAGCCAATGTTGATTCGGGTGAAGAATGGTTCCGTACACCCAACGGCACCGGCCCTTACAGACTCGCGGAGTGGTTGCGCTTCGAGCAAATCACCTACGAAGCCAATCCGGATTTCTATCTGGGGAAGCCCTCTATCCCTTACGTGATCGTCAAACTTTATAGCGGCGTCGGAATCCGTTTGTATGAATCGAACGAAATCGATATGACCGGGATATCCTATTTTTCTGCGGAGCGTTTTCTCGACCCGAGCGAGCCGCTGCACGACGAACTGGTCACCGGGGTTGGCCTGTGCACAGGGTACGTGGTCTTCGATGTGACCCAGCCGCCCTTTGATGATGTCAAGGTGCGGCAGGCTTTTTCGATGGCGTTCGACCGGCAAAAGTATATCGATGTGGTGCTCAGCGGGCGCGCGTTGCCCGCGATCGGCATCTATCCGCCCGGGCTGCCCGGCTTCAATATCGGGTTGAGGGGTATGCCATATGACCCCGACCGTGCCCGCCAGCTTTTGGCCGAATCAAAATATGGGAATAATCTGCCGCCCATCGTCTACACCGACGCGGGCATTGGCTCCAGCATCGGCGCGGATGTGGCAGCCATGGCGCAAATGTGGCAGCAGGTGCTGGGCGTAGAGATCATGGTGGAAAATCTCGAGCCAAATTATTACTATGAAAAGGTCATCGCCGGCCAGCACGGACAAATCTTCGGCGGCGGCTGGTGCGCGGACTACCCCGACCCTGAGAACTTCGCCGACGTGCTCTTCCACAGCGGGTCTGCCCAAAATACCGGCGACTACTCCAACCCCGAGTTGGATGCGCTGCTCGAACTGGCGCGGGTAGAACAGGATGTATCCAAACGGATTGAAATGTACCAGCAGGCCGAACAGATCATCGTGGACGATGCGCCCGTGCTGTTTACGGCCCATTCGCTTTCCTACCAGTTAGTCAAGCCGTATGTGAAGGGTTACGTTTTTACCCCGATCGATGTACCGATCGAACGATATATGTGGCTGGAAGGGAAATAGGGCCCCCACCCGGCCTCCGGCCACCCTCCCCCAAATTCCCGCGAACTTCAGTGGAAATTTGGGGGAGGGACGGGGAAGGGCTATGGCCTTGCCTCCACCACAAACTCTACGCGCTCGATTGCCCCTGCTAAAGCGGACACTTCAAACGAGAATTGTAAACTACCGCCTGGTGCTACTCCGGCGGTCGATTCCCAGCGGCGTACACCTACCACGCGGTCGGACTCATCATAAGCGACCGCCGCCACCCAGACCAGCTTTGCAAGGGGCACCTCTTCCGGCAGGCGGACTGTGCCGTTGACCAGCGCGCTGCGCCCGGAACTATCTATCAGGGCCAGGGTGTTGTGGAGCGTGGCGGGCAGGTAACGCTCGTCATCGGGCTCCAGGTGGATGCCGCTCAGCACCTGGGCCTGGGGGAGCGCATCAGTCGGGATAACCGGCGGGAAGTAGACCATCAACGGCAGGGACGAATCGATTGGCAGGACGTTGAGCGGTGAGATCGCGAGGCCACTGGCCAAATTTTCTCCATCTGCGTCCACCAGGGTCAACTGCGCGGACAGGTTCTCGATCATATTAGACGTGTCGTTGTGGACCAGCACGAAGCACCACAATCCCTGGTCCGAAGTGGGATAGCATTCAATCTGTCTAACGGGAGCAGGCACGGGGGTCGAGGTAGGAGCGCCGGTGGGGTTGTCCGGATCGCTGGGGATTCGGAGTTCCGTCCCGACGGACATGCTGTTCGGGGAAACATCCGGGTTGGCCGCCATCAGCAGGTCCACTGTCATCCCGAATTGGAACGCAATACTGCCCATCGTATCTCCGGCCTGTATCACGTACACGAACGGTGTGGGAGATGGGAGGGGTGTCTCGAAAGCAACGACCAGGCCATCAGGCTGCTCAAGTGTAGCGCTGGGTGTCCGAGTAACGTAGGGGAGCAACGTTCCGAGGGGGGTAGGCGTCTGGCTGGCAGCTTGCGGCGCGCAGGCAGTCAACAGGAGCGCGAAAAGCAAAAGGATGCGTATCATTCCCAGGATTATACTTGTGACGAGAAGTTATAATTTACCCGCGAGGTGGTGGCTGACGCCCGTCAGCAGTTGTACTGCTGGCAGAACTTTTTAGAAAATCGTTTCAGGAGGCAACATGAAATATCGTCATCTGGGGAAGGCGGGGATACAGGTAAGCGAACTTTCCTTTGGCTCGTGGGTCACGTTCCACAACCAGGCGGGGATCGAATCCGCAGTAGAAATGATGGCCGCCGCATATGATGCAGGTGTAAATTTCTTCGATAACGCCGAAGTGTATGCGAACGGGAAATCCGAAGAAGTGATGGGCGCAGCGCTCAAGGAGCTGGGCTGGCGACGCAGCAGCTATCTGGTCTCGACCAAGTTCTACTGGGGACTGCACAAAGGTCCCAATGAACGCAACACGCTCAACCGCAAGCGACTGATCGAAGGGATCGATGGCTCGCTCGAACGTCTTCAACTCGATTATGTCGACCTGATCTTCTGTCACCGCCCCGACCCCACCACATCAATCGAAGAGACCGTCTGGGCAATGCACAGCATCCTCGAAAAGGGCAAGGCGTTCTACTGGGGGACATCCGAATGGGCGGCGGCCGAGATCGTCGCCGCGATTGAGATTGCAGAGCGGCACCACTTGCACAAACCGGTCATGGAGCAGCCGGTGTATAACCTGTTCGAGCGGTATCGCTTCAGCCCCGAATATAAGCGCGTTTACAAAGATTACGGCTACGGCTCGACCACCTGGAGCCCGCTGGCATCTGGCCTATTAACCGGCAAGTATGTAGGCGGCATCCCGGAAGATAGCCGCGCCGCACTCGATGGTTATGGCTGGCTGCATGATGATATGACCGACAAAGACAAACTCGCCAGAGTTGCTGCCCTGGAACCGCTGGCCACAGAGATGGGCGCCTCCCTGGCCCAGTTCGCGCTGGCCTGGTGCCTGCAAAATCCCTACGTCAGCACCGTTATCACTGGCGCCAGCCGCGTGGAACAGGTTCACGAGAATATGAAAGCCCTGGAATTTGTGGACAAATTCACCCCCGAGATCATGGCGCAAATTGATCAGATATTTGGAATAGAAAAAGAGGACGACGAAGATTAACGTTCTCGGCGGGGCTGAAACCCGCCCAGTAAGTTTCTCCGGCAGTTGCCCGTCCCGGCGGCGAGGACGCCGCCTAGAGCGTGTTTTTCGGATACTGCCTAAGCAAAATACTCCTCTTCAATCTTCCCCCAGGGTTCATCCGGCAAATTCATGTATTTTGCCAGCAACGGGTGCACGCGTGCGATCTCTTCATACACACGCTGTGCCACCAAACGGATGGAAAAATGCGCATTCGAAGCTCCCCGCAACTGGCAGAAGGCATAGGCTTCACGCAAATTGAAGGTTGCCAGCACGCGGCGGTTGAACCCGTTGGGGACAACGTATTGCGCCACATAGGGATTGAACCCGTTCAGCTTTTCCCAGGTGGACCGGGCCGCATCCATCGCCGCCTCATACTCCGACCCGAAGCCTGCTTCTGTGATCAAGCGCGGAGTCGCGTATCCCAGTGCAGCCGTCTGGGTCTGTGGCGTCTGCGTCATCATACGGTGCCGTTTGAATTCGGCATATGCGCCCTGGTCCATGACCATGTCGAAGGTGTAGGTACAGTGCTCCAGCTCGCGTAAGGGAACGTCGAACCGCCCTAACCGCCCCAGTAAGGATTTAGCCAGATCGTCACGCTCAGGCTGAGTTGCACTACATACCTTCTCCATGGCATCCGCAAAAGATGTGTTCCCAAAACGGTACAACGCGGCGGCAAGCACTTTATTTTCGCCATCTCCGTCGTAATCTGCCAGCAAGCCCTTGGTTTCATTTACACCGGAGGCTTTTTTATTTTCTTCTCCGTATTCTCGGTGTGCTCTGTGGTAAAAATCATTGCCCGTCTCTACCCAATACGGGACCGCATCCGCATACTTGACCAGCGTGGGCAGCTCGCCCCGCGCCACCTGCTTGACCGTCTCACCGATCTCACGCACCTCCTCCAGTGGACTTGACAGCCACTTACGGATGGCGTTCTCCAGCACGCGCCCGTTGGCAGTCATGCCGACGTTAGCCAGCGAAGCCGCCGGCAGGATGAAGCGGCACACGTCCACATACCGTGAACGGATGCGCCGGTCGTAGGCAGCTTCCTTTTCGTCCTCGCGGCGCGGGACTTGCGCAGCGATCAGCGCCTTGACCGGCTCCAGCGAAGCGTCATAGGTCTCGAACAACATGCGGCAGGTAGCGACGAACTCGTCTCGAAGTGGATGCCCGTCCAGCTCGGCAGGAATATGGAAGGAATCAGGATCCCACTTTTGATAACGGGTCGATTTTTCGGTGTAGGATGCCAGACGGTTGCTCTCGATCGCCTCCATGGCAATACGGGATGCATTCTCGATGGCGAGGTGCAGCACAGCATGTTCCGCCACGGAGGCATGCCCGTAACCGACCACCCACTTCTCATGGAACTGCGCGGATTTTTCGTCGGTCAGGTCGGCGGCGATATCGCGGAAGGAATCGGGGAAGCGCGATGTCTTGGCAAAGGCCACCGCGATAGTTTCGGGGGATAGCTCTTTGGAAGAAAGCAGGTAAATGTCTCGTTTGGGCGCGGGCATGGGAACTCCTCTGGCAAATTGAACGCATTATATCAAACTGGAAACTGGATTTACGGTATAAGGAATAGGGCTCATCGGGAATTCCCGTGGTAGATACCCGGATTTGGCTCAATGCAGATTATGCTATACTTGCCCCAACAGAGTTGAGAGGTAAATGATGTTGAACATATCGAATCAAGAACGCATTATCCATCTGCACATCGAAAAGTTGCCAGAGGGCGTATACCTGGCTACATCGGACGATGTGCAGGGATTGGTTGCCCAGGGTCGCACCGTTGCCGAGACGGTGGAAATCGCTCGTGACGTGGCCCGCAAGCTGTTAGAAGCGCAAACTAACATCAAACTCCCCAAAGTCAAAGAGAGTTTTGATCTGCCTATTGTCGTTGGAGGATAAAAAATGGGGCGATTGGCAGGTTTCAAATATCGCCAAATCATTAAAAAACTCAAGGCCTTTGGCTTTGAGTTTTTTCGTCATGCGGCAGGGAGTCATGAAATTTGGCATAACCCGAAATCTGGGAAGTTTACAACCATCCCAAACCATCCCGGTGACATGCCGGAAGGTACATTGCGTGCAATTCTGAAGCAGGCGGATATTCCGCCACAAGAATTCCTTGAGAAATAATACTCGAATTTAGCCCTAAGTAATTGTTTCGATTGTCTCTCGCATGCGAATGACCACTCCTGTCGCAAAAAAGAGCGAGAACAGGTAGAGAACCCAAAAGTGACGGTCACCTCCAAGGTGACCGTCACTTCAGAATTTTTCTCGTTTGCGCAATATCCGCGTGGATCTGTTCCAGCAGCGCCTCCACGCTGTTGAACCTAAGCTCCTCCCTCAAATACTCCACGAACTCCAGCTTCAGCTCCTGGCCGTATAGCTCACGATCAAAATCAAGGATGTGGGCTTCCACATTGGATGTCTCTTTGTCGGGGGTGAAGGTCGGGTTGATGCCGATGTTGACCGCGGCAGGGTGTTTTTCCTCCCCAATCCAGGCCCAGCAGGCGTAGACTCCATTGACCGGGATGACCTTATCTTTGGGGTAATCAATATTCGCGGTGGGGATGTTGATCCTGCGCCCGCGCCCATCGCCGTGCACGACCGGTCCGCTCAGGGCGTAGAAACGGCCCAGGTTTTCGGCTGCATGAGCGACCTGTCCAAGGCTGATGCGTTTCCGGATCAGGCTGGATGAGATCACATCCTCGCCGTTTTTCACCGGACCGATGGCCTGCACGCTGTACCCCAAATCCTCCCCGATCTCGGTCAGGCGTTCCAGGTCTCCTTCGCGGTTGTGGCCCAGGGCAAAGTCATACCCTATCCATAACGAACGCAGGCCCAGGCGTCGGGAGACGCGGCGCATAAAGTCCCAGGCAGAGAGTCTGGCAAATTCGGGGGTAAATGTCTGGGTAATGACCACGTCCACACCCAACGCACCGAGCAGGTCAGCGCGCTCTTCTGGGGTGGTCAGTGTCTTCAAATCGTAGCGTTTCCCCAGCACCACCGCGGGATGCGGCCAAAAGGTAAGAACGACGGCAGGCGCTTCCTTTTGGTGAGCGCCTGCCGTCAAATTCGCCAGAATTTCCTGGTGCCCGCGATGGACGCCATCAAAAACACCGATCGTGAGCCAGGAATCTTGCAGGTAAACATCGTCTAAAGAGCGGTAGTGTTCCATGCGAATTGATTGCTTTCAGGATTGAAAATGTCGATGGGTGGCAGTTTGCACCGCCGCTCTTAAAGTTTAGCCGGATTGAAAGAAAACTTTTTTAGGCTGCCATTCGCGCGAGCCTTCTTCTTCGCCCTCGAGGCATTGCATCAGAGCGACCAGTTCGCCCTGCGTGCTGACGCCGCGCACCCAGCTTTCCAGCTTGGTATCGGGGTCTGCCTTTACACGGTGCCCGTGACGGACTTCTTCGACCTCGTCAGGGTTGAGTTCTATCGCTTCCCAATCGCCCAGGGCTTCTGCCGCCGGGATGAGATACTGGTACCAGTTGCCCGATTGGAAGGCCTCCTGCAGCTTACGCAGCGGCACCGCATCGCGCAAGGTAAAACGCCCGCTCTTGGTGCGGCGCAGACCGACCAGATAAGCGCCCGTGCCGAGTGTTTCGCCAAGATCATTGGCCAGCGAGCGCACATAGGTACCGGATGAACAGTGCACATCTACAACCACTTCAGGCGGCGCCCACTCAAGAACTTCCAGATGATGCACCTGAATCAGGCGGGGCTCAAGCTCAACTTCCTCGCCTTTGCGGGCCATATCGTAGGCTTTGCGTCCCTTCACCTTGACGGCCGAATACTGAGGTGGGGTTTGTTCGATCTCGCCCTCGAAGGATTTGAGAACCTTCTCGAACTCTTCTTCCGTCACATTGACAGGCATTTCCTGGCTGGTAAACTTGCCGTCCGCGTCATAGGTATCGGTTGAATTACCCAGGCGAATAATGGCCTGATAGCGTTTGTCCGAAGCAGAAACGAATTCACTCAGGCGTACTGCCGGACCAATCAAAACAACCAACACGCCAGAGGCACGCGGATCGAGCGTTCCTGTATGCCCCGCGCGACGAATTCCTGTCCCATTCCGAATGGCTTGCACGACGTCATGCGATGTCATGCCTACAGGCTTGTCCACAACCAAAACGCCGGATATAGCGTTCTTTACGTCTTGACTGTTCATGGTCAAATTCCTCCTAAATCATCCCTTTCTTGTCATATTATTACACATATTTGTTTGTTTGGGTTAAAGCCCCAACATCTCTTTTGTTTTTTCCAACACTACTGGTTGAATTTCGCTCAACGCGCCAGGAAGATCGGCTCCGGCCGCGGCGGCATGTCCCCCGCCACCGAACTGTTTGGCAACGGTTGAAACGTCAACGCCCTGTTCCAGCGCACGCCACGATATCTTCACATGATTGTCGCGTTGTTCGACAAAAATCAACCCTACTTTATTTTCTTCAATTGCAGAGATCATATTGATCAGGTCGGCGTCATCATTGCCATCATAACCGCTCGCTTTACGGTCTGCAAGCGAAAGGGTGGTCCAAACAATGCCATCCGATGACTCGAGCTTGGAAAGCCCCATACCCCAATAACGAGCCGAAGAAAACGAGCGGTGGACAAGCCCGCGCATATACAGCTCGGACAGATTCACGCCGGTTTCCATCAACGTTGCGGCCTGGCGCAAGGCTTCCGGCGTGATGTTCGAGGTCCGGAAACCAAGCGTATCGGTGATGATACCGGTCAGCAAGGCAGACGCTATCGGCCGGGTAATCTCATATCCCCAGACCGGCAGATAACTGGTCAGGATGGCTGCGGTTGCAACTTCCTGCCCTTCGATCAAATTCAATATCCCGAAGCGCTCATTGGTGATGTGATGGTCGATATTGATGTCTGGCTGGCCAAAGTCCTGGAACGGCTTGCCAAGACGCTTGAAATCGGCGCAATCTACAGTAATGAATGTGTCAAAATCTCTATCCGGTACTTTTCGGACGCGGTCACTACCCTCCAGATAGCGGAAGCTGGACGGAACGCCGTCAGCTAACACCATTTGGACAGTTTTCCCGGCGTTCTGCAAAGCCAATCCCAGCCCAAGCAGGGAACCGACGGCATCACCATCAGGTCGAACATGTGAAGTAATTAATATTTTTTGAGCAGCCCTTAAACGATCTTTGATCGCTGCGGTGATATCTTCAGCCATTCCTTTTATTTAGACTCCGTTAAGTGTTTTTATTTTTCAACTGTGACAACAGTTTCTCGATTTGGTCGGCATTTTCAGGGGTTGGGTCCCAGTGAAAACGTAAGCGCGGGAAAGTGCGCAAATCAATCCGTGCGGCCAGTGCCCGGCGCAGAAAACCGCGGGCGCTCTTTAAACCTTCCAAAACTTCTTTGGAACGCTCTGCCCCTTCAACTGCCGAAACATAGACATCCGCAAAGGCCAGTTCTTTGTCCACTTTTACATCGGTGACGAAAATTTGGTGCAGGCGTGGGTCACTGATCTCACGGATGAGCATTTCCGAGAGTTCCTGGCGGATGCGGTCCGCGATACGTTGAAGTCTAATTCCTGATGGCATGGTTCACAGATTGGATGGGGTTCTTTCCCACCCATAAAATCTACGCTGATTTCTCCAGAACGTAGCACACGATCTCGTCACCAACTTCGATGTTGTGGAAGTTCTTCAAACCAACCCCACACTCAAAACCGGTACGGACTTCGCGCACATCTTCTTTTTCATGCTTGAGCGAGGACATTTCGCCTTCGTAAACCAGGTCATCCCCGCGAATCAAGCGGACCTTGGCGTTACGGCGTAATTCGCCCTCGCGCACTTTACAACCGGCGATCTTACCGACCTTCGAGATCGGGAAGACAGCCATTACTTCGGCACGCCCAATCACCTTCTCTGTCACTACCGGCTCGAGCATACCCTTGAGCGCTTTCTCGATATCCTCGGTCAGGCGGTAGATAATATCATACAGGCGGATCGAGATACCTTCTTTTTCAGCCAGACGCCGCGCGGCGACATCTGCCTGCACGCTGAAACCGATGACAATGGCCTTCGAAGCGGAAGCCAGCATGACGTCATTTTCACCGATGTTACCCGTTTCTGCGTACAAAACCTTGACGCCGATCTCGCCTTTGCCCAGTTTTTCGACTTCCGAAATGATCGGCTCGAGCGAACCCTGCACGTCCGCTTTGATGATCAGGCCGAGTTCCTTGGCTTCACCGGCCTTGAAGGCGGCAAACAGGTCTTCCAACGAGGCTTTCTTTTTGGATTGGACACGTTGCTTTTGCGCATCTTGCCGCCCGGTAACAATATCGCGCGCTTCTTTATCCGAACCGACTACCTGGAACAGGTCGCCCGCAGACGGGACATCGTTCAGTCCCAATACGCCCACCGGAGTGGACGGGCCTGCTTTTTTGACGGGCTTTCCACGGAAGTCAAACATGGCGCGCAAACGCCCGTAGGCGGTGCCAGCCACCACAATGTCCCCGATTTGAAGCGTCCCGTTCTGGACCAGCAGGGTTACTACCGTGCCTTTGGTCTTATCCACTTCTGCTTCGATAACCGTCCCAATCGTCCGTCCATCGGGATTGGCACGGATATCCGTATTGTCGGTCACCAAGAGGACCGCTTCCAACAGGTCGTCGATACCTTCTTTTTCCTTGGCAGAGACCGGGATGACCATGATACTGCCACCCCAATCATCCGGGACAAGTTCCTGTTCGGCCAGTTGCTGCTTGACACGGTCAGGGTTGGCGTTGGCCTTATCGATCTTATTCATAGCTACCACGATCGGCACGCGCGCCGCTTTGGCATGCGCAATAGCTTCCTTGGTCTGAGGCATGACACCATCATCAGCGGCCACCACCAGGATGACAATATCTGCGCCCTGGGCGCCGCGCGCACGCATGGCTGTAAAAGCCGCATGACCGGGTGTATCCAGGAATGAAATTGTGCGCCCTTTCATTTCAACCTGATAGGCGCTGATATGCTGGGTAATACCGCCTGCTTCGCCTGCCGCCACGTTTGTCTCGCGAATGGCATCCAGCAGGGAAGTTTTGCCATGATCGACGTGCCCAAGGATGGTAACCACCGGCGCACGCTCGACAAGATTGGATTGATCCTCGTCTGCAATCAACTGCCGCCAGAGCGGGATCTCACCCGTTTCTTCCTTGACTTCTTCTTCATAGACTTCAGGGACGGCATCATATCCGTATTCGGCAACCACGATTGCCGCGGTGTCAAAATCCACCGCTTGATTGATGGTTGCCATTACACCGTTGCTCATCAGTTTTTTGATGATATCAATGGGACTTTGATCAACGATCTGTGCCAGATCTCGGATCACGATGTTGGCAGGGAGTTCGATTTTGTTCCCGTTTTCGCTCATATGCCACCTCCTGGTAGATTACACATTAACGCTTCGCCCCCCATTTTTGCGAAGCCAGGCCCGGTCAGCGGGAAATGCGCCACGTGAGCGAAAATTAATCGGTCACTTGCTCAAGGGTTCATCCACGCTCAATTCACCGGACTCTTCCGGGAGCGTTTCCATAAAAGCCTGCAAACGCTCTCGGTCTTCGGCGGTCAGTTCAGTCTTCAACGCGTGCGCCAGTGCGCCCTTCAAGCCTCGCTCCCAGCAGGAACGCCGGTCGTGCAAATATGCACCGCGCCCGGTTAGTTTCCCTGTTTGGTCCACCTGCACCCCATCAGGCGAGCGGACAATACGAGTCAGCTGGCGTTTCGACAATACCGTGCGACAGCCCACACAGGTCCGCTGCGGAATATGTTTTACGCGTTGAACAGTTTTCTTAGCCACCTTTTCCAATCATTCCTCTCCCGGGTCTCGATACAATGGAAAAGTACCGCTTACCGGGAAAGGGTCGGGGTGATAGTTTTTACCAATTTTCCTCGAAGCCATCCTCGCCGCGCTTGTGTTTCTTGCGGGCGACAACTTCGCCAAGCTCTTCATCATACTCAATTTCGACGTGCTTCTTCTTTTTCTTCTTACCCTTCTTTTTCTTGTCGTCGCTTTCCTCTTCCTCTTCAGTAGCAGGGCCGGTCTGGAACATCTCTTTTAGAGCGAACAATTCGTCTAAAGAAACGTCATCTTTGACCAGGTCCGCATCCTCACTGAGTGCTTCTTCTTCTTTCTTCTTGGACTTCTTCTCTTTGGCTTTTTCTTCGGCAGGCGCTTCGACCACGCCTTCAGCAACCGCCTCTGGCTGAGCTTCATCCTGCGCAGGCACAATAGCCTGCTCCTCGCCGACAGGCGACTCAACTATTTCTTCGGATTCTATTACCTGCTCAGCACCCGGAGCTTCTTCTGCAACGATTTCGGCTCCATCCTGGGCCTCAGGATCAGGTTCAGGTTCCGGGAAGGTCAATGCAGCCAGAGACTCCTGGATATTTTCCATAGCTTTGGGACCAATGCCCGGTAGCCCTAGCACCTTATCCGGATCAATTTTCAAAGCCATCAATAAATTGCCGACCGTGTCGAATTCAGCCTCGGTCAGGATGTTGAGAATATGTTCCTTAATCCCTGCATCGTAAAGCGACATCTCGAAAGCGGCCGCAGGGATCTCAGCTCGGGCAGCCGTCACGCGCTCTTCTTCCACGCGGGCCGCCTCTTCCTGGATCTGGATCGTTCGGCGTTCCACCCGGTCCACGAACTGAGATAGTTGCGTATACTCTTCCGGCGTGACCGGGCGACCTTCGGATTTTTTGGTCAAGATCTGCTCGATGGCCGGGACCGTCTCCACCACGGCCGGGAGCATTTCAGCCAGCTCGGCATCTATTTGTAGTTTCCGGATCGAATCGCCAGCCGCTTCCACCAGTGACTTGATGTCGATACGCCAGCCGGTCAGCTTGGCGGCCAGGCGGGCGTTCTGCCCATCGCGACCGATCGCCAGGCTTAACTGGTCTTCCTGCACCACGACAGTCGCAGTGCGGCCCGCATCGGGCGTCTCTGATAGAAATACGCCGTTCACACGCGCCGGGCTGATGGCCTTGGAAATATAGATTACCGGGTCAGGATCCCACTGGATAATGTCAATTTTTTCGTCGTGCAATTCCTTGACGATGGCCTGAATGCGGACACCTTTGATGCCCACACAAGCGCCCACCGGATCGACGCCAGGTTGGGTAGCCATGACGGCTACTTTGGCGCGCTGTCCCGGCTCGCGCGCAATCGCACGGACCTCAACGATTCCGTGATAAATCTCAGGAACCTCGTTCTCCAGCAACCGGCGCAGGAAATTACGATGCGAGCGCGAAAGGATGATCTGCGGGCCACGCGAACCGTCTTTCACTTCCAGCACCACCGCGCGAATACGGTCATGCATCTTATATCGTTCGCCGGGGATGCGCTGGTTGCCCGGCAACATGCCTTCAGCCTTCATATCCAGGCCTACGGTTGTTGACTGGGCATTGGTAGCCTGCACTACACCGCTGACGATCTCGCCCGATTGCTTGTCGAAGTACTCCATCTGCGCGGCGCGCTCAGCCTCGCGGATGCGCTGTTGGATGACCTGGCGCGCAGTCTGCGCAGCAACACGGCCAAAATCCGCAGGGGTGGTTTCGACGACGGCCATATCACCAAGGTTGACGTCCGGATCGAAGCGCCGGGCTTCTTCCAAGGTCACTTCGGTGCGATCGTCAACGATGTCTTCCACCACTTCCTTTTCGGCGTAGATCAGTACCTGTCCGGTTTCGGGATCGATTTTGGCTTCCACATGCTGCGCACTGGACGCGTTGACAGCCCGCCGGTAGGCTGAAACCATGGCGGACTCAATTGCTCCCAGGATAATTTCCTTGGGTAGCTGTTTATCTTCCAGTACTTCGTTGAAAGCCAGGGCGAATTCGCTCTTCGTCATGCTATTCTTGCTCCATCTAAGTTCTTCGTATCTTTTCAATAAATTAGGTTGTGGGATTATCCCACTGCCCCCATCTTCTTGAGAAGATACTTGCTTTACAAGCAGAAAAGTGGGGGTTGCCCACTTTTCGACGCTTCCGGTATTGGTGCCACTTACATGTAAAATTCTAGCACAGATGGGTAAGAGATGCAAGGTTTTAATTGTTCTGTCATGGTCTACACTGTAAGACAGGCGCGTGTGCGAACCGCCAAAGGTGGCGCGGCAAATCCCGGTTTAATGAAAGAAAATCATCCAATGTGATATATCCGATTAAACGGAGACTGCCGCGTCAGGCTGAAGCCTTGCGCGTATATCACCATCTAGGAAATGACAGCAAGCTGGCGTGTATAATTCTGCCCATGACTGAACGGGATATGCAAAAAGCTGCGCTACGCGGTGAGCCGTCTTATGTATGGCGGGAAGGACAAAAGCGCCGCCTGGAGATAATCGTTCGTGCGGCTGGAGAACGGATCCGGGGACTGGTCCTGGAGAACGGCTGCGGGGTGGGTATGTACGTAGAGCACCTGGCTCCCTATGGCGGTTGTATTATTGGATTGGAATACGATTTCGAGCGCGCCGCCGAAGCAGGGACTCGCTCCCCGGACATTCTCAACGCTGCAGGCGAAGCCCTCCCGCTTCCCTCCGACGCCTTTGACCTGATCTTGAGTCACGAAGTGCTCGAACACGTCCGGGACGATGCCCTAGCCGTGCGCGAGATGCTGCGCGCGCTCAAACCCGGCGGGCGGATGGTGCTCTTCGCCCCCAACCGCGGCTATCCTGTCGAGACACATGGTATTTTTTGGAATGGAAAATATTATTTCGGCAATAAGCCCTTCATAAATTATCTGCCCCGCAAATGGCGGGATAGACTCGCCCCGCACGTAAAAGTTTATTCCAGGCGTGATCTTGAAAAGCTGTTTACAGGCTTGCCTGTGGAATTTATAGAGCAAAGCATCATTTTCGGCGCGTACGACAACATCATTGCCCGCTTTGGTGTCTTCGGGAAAGTACTGCGTGGAATTCTGCAATTTTTGGAAAAAACACCTTTAAAAGGGCTGGGACTATCGCATTTTTGGGTGGTGGAAAAAGGGTAGGATGTCTGACCGGAAAGACTGCTATCTTTGACAGCCGCCATGGATCGAGAAGTAAGCTGTTTACTTGGGGAAAGGATCCAGGATCATTTTGATTTGTTCAGCGGCGTTTTAAAATCGTAAATCCCCTCATAGATGGCCCACTGGCTGCCGCAGGAGGAACATAGGAGATAGCTTGTATGATCTATCAGTGGTGAGTTCCCACATTGCGGACATTTAAACCATTGGACGATTTCACCAAGGACGGACTCGTTTCTCTCCCCACCCAGGCTCGCTCTGACAAAAACACTGGGCGTCAACTGCCATAACGGCCCTGTCCACTGGGCGAGAGAATCCAGGGTAACCAGGATTCCGGTCGGGATAAGTCGCTTAAGCGGGGCCCAGCGGAAATGCGAGACAGTCAGTGTCTTTTCGATACGAAATCCGAGCTCTTTCAGCCACCCATGTACAGCCTTCGGGTGGAAATCGAAATTCAAGGCCACAAACTCGACCGGCTCACGCCTGAACGGACTCCATTCCTGCCGGCCCAGCAAGTAGCGCAAGATCGATTTGAGATTAAGTTTGCTGGCAAATTCCAAAACAAAAACGGAACCGGGCTGCAAAACGTTCCGTATTTGGGACAGCGCCACGGGCGCATCTGCCATGTGGTGCAACGTTCGGATCATGGTCGCGCCGTCGAATAATTCATCCACAAAAGGTAGCCGGTACACATCCGCCGCGACGAAAACAAAACGGTCAGATATCCCGAGACGCGCCTTGGCGTGTTGCAATTGCGTCATGGAATAGTCGAGCAATACGACACGCTCATAACCGGAATAACGCGGAGTATTACGGCCAGCACCGGCGCCTACTTCGAGCATAAGTTGTCCGCTTTTGGGCAGCAAACGCTTCAATGCGATAGCTTCGGTACGGTCTTCATATTCACGGCCACCTTGATCCCAGAAAGATGCCTGGTAATCGGAGCCTTCGTAGTCACAAACCGGGGGAGATTTTTTTGGTTCCATAAAAAAAGAGTCGGGCAATTGTACCCGACTCTCTATAAGGCAATCGAACTTACCGGCCGTTAAACCCGCGCCCCATCCCGCGATATTTGAAACCCATGGCGCTCATGACTGCCGGTTCATAGATGTTACGGCCGTCAAAGATAACAGGAGAGTTCAACAGTCCCTTGATCTTTTCAAGATCGAGTTGCTTGAACTCGTTCCACTCGGTGATCACCATCAAGGCATCGCACCCCTGGGACATGGTGTATGGGTCAGGGCACATTTCTACAGCGGGCAAGAGCGCGCCGGCCACATCCATTGCCACCGGATCAAAAGCCCTCACCTTTGCGCCCGCTGCCGTCAGCTCCTGGGCGATATCGACCGAGGCCGCATCGCGCATATCATCTGTGTTGGGTTTGAACGCCAGGCCAAGCAAGCCGATGGTTTTACCATTGACACCCTCCGTCATGGCTTCTATAAGAGCGACGGCTTCTTTACGGCGCTCGTAATTGATATCCATGACAGAGTTTAAAATCCTGGGATTAAGTCCTTTTTCTTCGGCCATATATGCTAACGCCAGCACATCTTTCGGGAAGCACGAGCCTCCCCATCCCAGACCGGCATCCAGGAACATCGGGCCAATCCGTTTGTCGTATCCCATCCCGACAGCCACTTCCTTCACATCTGCGCCGAGTGCTTCACAAATATTGGCAACTTCGTTAATGAAGGAAATCTTTGTAGCCAGAAAGGCATTGGAAGCATATTTGATCATCTCGGCCGTGCGCAGGTCGGTGATGACGATCGGCGCGCGCAGCGGCAGATGCAGCTGGGCTACCTTTTCGGCAGCTTCGTGATGCAACGAACCGAGTACCGTCCGATGCGGGCTCATGAAATCCCCGATAGCCGAGCCTTCGCGCAGGAATTCCGGGCAGGAAACCACCCAAAAGTCAACCGGCTCGGGTTGAGCTCTCTTCACAATATCGGCGACCCAGTCCCCAGTCCCAACCGGAACCGTGCTTTTGTTGATGATAATCATCGGGCCAGTCATCGTTTCCGCGATTGATGTGGCAGCGGAGGCTACATACTGCAGGTCCGCTTCCCCGTTTACGCCCGAAGGAGTCCCTACGGCGATAAAGGCGAACTCGGTCCCGTCCACAGCTTCCTTATAGGAAGTGGTGAAGGTCAACCTCCCGGACCTGACATTACGTTCAACCAGTTCCTCGAGGCCAGGCTCATAGATGGGCAAGATGCCTTTCTTCAAGTTTTCGATACGCTCTTCATCTACATCCAGAGCAATGACGCTGTTTCCCAGGTCAGCGAAGCAGGCGCCGGTCACAAGACCGACGTATCCTACACCAACCACACAAATTTTTTTCATAAATTTACCTCGCAAAATAGATTGTGAAATTCCGCACAAAGCAGATTGGTTAAATATACCACTTAAATAAAACTATTCCTTCTTAGCGATCAACCTCCCTTTAAAATCTTCCAAAGTGCTTTCGACCAACTGGATGAATTGATATGCATCGAAAGGTTTGGATAAATATGCATCCACACCCGCATCCAGAGCACGCTTCCGCTCCCGTGGAAGGGTGTGTGCCGTCAGGGCGACCATTGGAATATGGGCAGTTTGCGGATCATCCCGGATGCGTTTGGTAGCATCCCAGCCGTTCATCTCCGGTAATGACATATCCATCAAAATTAGATCTGGTTTTTGCTTGCGAGCTGCTTCCACCCCGTCCCGGCCGTTGACCGCCAAAAAGGAATCATAGCCGGCGATTTCCAGAATAGTGCGCACGAGTTCATAATTATCCAGATTGTCTTCTACGACCAAAACATGCCCTTTGCTCATGCTTACTCTCCTGGTGCCGCAACCATCTAATGCAGGGCTACTCACCGTTATACAATGTACAAAATATCAAACTAGACCAACAGTTTATTATGGTTGCCCCCTTAGCGGGGTTGCGGTACTGGGTTAACTATACTACGGCTCTACCCATCCAGCAATAACACTGAAGTCACGCAGTCGGATGAGAGAAGCCCAAAACAAAAGGTTCGTTCTGCGCATGCGCCCGGCATAAGCCATAACAGGTTTAATGTGGGATAATGCGCGCATGCGCATACTTTTCGTGGCCGACGGCCGCTCACCGATTGCCATTAACTGGATCCGCTACTTTGCAGAGCGCGGTGATGAAGTTTATCTCGCTTCTACCTTCGCCAGCCATCCTGAAATGAATTTAAAAGGGTTCGACATCACCCCTGTGGCTTTCAGCGGGACCAAACAACCTTCCACTTCACCGGCATCCCGTCCCGCATCCTCCCGAACCCTCGGCTTGCCTGTGCCCAGAAGGGTACGTACTGCCATCCGGCATTATCTCGGCCCCGTGACCATCACCCGCTCGGCCAAAAAGTTGCGCTCGGTCATCGAGCGCGTCAGGCCTGAGCTGATCCACGCCATGCGTATCCCTTATGAGGGCATGCTGGCCGCGGATGCATACGCTGGCATCCCGCTATTGGTCTCTGTTTGGGGCAATGACTTCACGCTGCATGCCCCGTCTACGCGGCTGATGGGCCACTATACGCGATGGACGATGCAGGTAGCCGACGCCCTGCACGCAGATTGCCAGCGCGATATCCGCCTGGCGCAGGAGTGGGGTTTTGCTGCAAAAAGGCCAACGCTGGTTACCCCCGGAAATGGCGGAGTTCGCACAGACATCTTTTTTCCGCCCGAAAAGCTTGTGGAGGCACCCGTTGTCATTAACCCACGCGGCTTCCGGGCCTACGTGCGCAATGATATTTTCTTCAAGAGCATCCCGCTGGTGTTGAAAGAAATTCCGGGTGCGCGTTTCCTATGCACATCGATGGCAGGCGAATCTCAGGCGCTGCAATGGATTAAAGAGCTTGGCATCGGTCACGCTGTGGAGTTACTTCCTCCCATGCCATACGCCCAAATGGCGGACGTCTACCGTCGTGCAGCGGTGCTGGTCTCGCCCAGTGTACATGACGGCACACCTAACACGCTGCTGGAAGGTATGGCTTGCGGCTGCTTTCCGGTGGCAGGCGATTTAGAGTCTATTCGCGAGTGGATCACGGACGGGGAAAACGGATTGTTGACAGATGCAACCGTCCCGCCCAGGTTGGCGGAGTCGATCGTCATGGCGCTGAAAAGCAAAGACCTGCGGGAACAGGCTGCAGGTCTGAATGCGAAGCGCATCGAGGAAGGGGCGGAATATCAGGCTTGCATGAAAAAAGCTGATAATTTCTACAAAAACCTGACAGGTTTCCACCCCTCCAATCCACTCCGGGTTGCTTCGTAATAACCTGTCAGGTTTTCATGATCAGGGAAATTATCCCCTTGGATCGCGCATGCTCTCCAGGCGATCCTTGAGCTCGATCCGGCGCGAGTCAGCGGCCTGCCGGACCTCGCCGATGAAGTTCTGTCCGCGTTCGCGCAACTCTGAACGCAGTTCATCTCCCGATTCAGGAGCCAACAGCAAGGCAATCGTCGAGCCAACCAGGCTGCCAACAAAAACGCCAATCAAGAAGCCAAACATCTTTCGCATGAGATCCTCCTTAAAGGTGATAGGTTATGAAATGAAATCAGGGTCAAAATACTGTTGTGAGTCATCCAAGCGCGCAGACGCAGTGCCTAGAGCCGGTGCTGGAACATTTAAGTAATGATCGAGGGATTTCCCTCTGACTTTGGAATTTCTCCGCCGCATTACGGCGCTGGATGACATAGCTACTACTGAAATCTATTATAGGCGAAAAAGGAATTTTATGGAATAATTGTACCCATGCCGCGCGTATCCGCGAAGAACGCGACGGTGATAAAACGGACTCCAACGTCTGGAGACGTTGGAATTTGCAAAGGATCCAAAGTCAGGAGACTTTGGACTCCAAATCAAACGCAAGCGGCTCACACCAGGGGGCGCGGCCCAAGCGGACTCTACCTTATATGGAGGGTACCATGTCTACCATTGCTCCAACTGCATTCACCGTTTCAAAACGCAAGAAAGTAACCACGCTTGTGTTCCGAGAGAAAAAGGAACGCGGCGAACCAATCACCATGCTGACCGCCTATGACTATCCCACCGCAACGGCGATGGACCAGGCCGGGGTCGATTCGATCCTGGTCGGCGATTCGCTCGGCATGGTGGTACTGGGCTACGAAAACACACTGCCCGTCACCATGGAAGAAATGCTGCACCACTGCCGGGCGGTCGCGCGCGGCGCAAAAATTGCTCTACTTATCGGCGATATGCCGTTTATGTCGTACCAGGTTTCTGTGGAGGAAGCTGTCCGTAACGCCGGCCGCTTTTTGCAGCAGGGCAATATGGACGCAGTCAAGCTTGAAGGCGGGCGCGAACGCGCCGATGCCATCCGCGCGATCACCGGCGCGGGCATCCCAGTGGTGGGTCACCTTGGCCTTACGCCGCAGTCCGTGCACCAGTTGGGCGGCTTCCGCGCGCAAGGCAAGACGGCCGCAGCGGCCAGGCGCCTGCTGGAAGATGCATTGCTGCTCGAGGAGGCCGGCTGCTTTAGCCTCGTGCTCGAATCCGTCCCGGCTCGGCTGGCAGAACTGGTTTCAGGGCGCATTCAAATCCCCACCATCGGTATCGGCGCGGGCATCGGCTGTGACGGGCAGGTATTAGTCACGCACGATCTGTTGGGGTTATTCGACCGCTTCACACCCAAATTCGTCAAGAAGTACGCCAACCTCCACGCCGAGATGCAGCGTGCTTTTGGCGAATATATCGAAGATGTGCACACCAAAGCCTTCCCGGCGGCGGAACACAGCGTCGACATGGCGGAGGATGAATGGCAAGCCCTGCTCAAAGACATCTAAAGCAGCCCATTCTCATCGCCGGCACAGGTGCGTTGGGTACGCTTTTCGCGGCGCATTTGAGCGCGGCCGGGCACCCGGTCACCATGCTTGGCAGTTGGGAGAACGGCTTAAGCGCGCTGGGCGAGAGTGGCGCGCGGCTGGTAGATGCGGATGGCGTGGAACAAGCCCATCCCGTTAAGGCGACCAACAACCCGGCGGACTGCCGCGGGCAACGTTATGCGTTGGTACTGGTCAAGTCGTGGCAGACAGAACGGGTTGCCAAGCAGCTTGCAGACTGCCTTGCTGAAGACGGCCTGGCGCTGACGCTGCAAAACGGGATGGGAAACCGCGAGCTTCTTGCCGAGGCCCTGGGCCTGCCACGGGTTGCCCTGGGCGTGACCACGACCGGCGCGACTTTACTCGGTCCCGGCCTGGCGCGGGCTGGCGGCGAAGGCGTTATCTCTGTGGAGGCACATCCACGACTGGGGCCGCTGGAGGCTGCTTTAACGGGAGCAGGCTTCAACGTCCAGGTGGTGAACGATGCGGATGCGCTGGTATGGGGAAAGCTGGTCATCAATGCCGCCATTAACCCGTTGACCGCGCTTCTGCGCGTCCCCAATGGAGAGTTGCTGCATCGCCCGGCAGCCCACCTGTTGATGCGCGTGCTGGCACAGGAAGCGGCGGCTGTGGCGAGGGCACAGGGCATCCGTTTGCCATTTGAGGATGCGGTCAGAGCGGCGGAGGATGTGGCCCGGAAAACTGCCAGCAACCATTCATCCATGTTCCAGGATATGCGCCGCGGCGCGCCAACCGAGATCGATGCCATTTGCGGGGCTATCACGCAAACAGGAGAAAAATTGGGTGTAGATACACCCGTCAACCGGGTCTGCTGGCATTTGACACGCGCCAGTTGGCCGGCAGCGCAGCGCGCACAATAATACAGCAGTTGCCCGGTTGGATGAAAGAAGCCCGGAAATAAGGGAAATAAGGGCTGCATACTACGAGGGTAGCCCTTGTTTCCGGCATCTTTTCAGGCAGCGCGTAAGTCCAATAATAAATGGTAAGATTAAGAAAACACTGCTACTCGTGCCGCAACTTTCCTAAGCTGTAGGGCGCTACTAAATTTCTAGCGATAGAATTGATAGTAACCCTACAATCTAATCAGGTTGCGGTACTCGGAGGCGCCATGCACGGCTCTTTTTACAAGTGGCTTTTCTTACCACTGCTGTTTGCTCTGCTTATCATTCCTGTCACTGCCAACGCGCAGGCAGGGGTTGCGTTAGATACGCTCACCGTACAACTATGGCCGGAGTTCGATCAACCGTCCATGCTGGTCATTTATGACTTCACCATGGCAGAAGGTACTTCCTTTCCGCTAAATATCAACCTGCGCATTCCCGTTGAGGCGAACCTGATCGCAGTTGCATACGCGCCATCTGGAAATTTGCTTAACGTTCCCTACCCGGAACCGTTCGAAGAAGATGGCTGGCAGGTTGTGACCATCACAATAGATACAGCTGCCATTTACCATATTGAATATTATGCACCGTTGACACGCTCGGATGCTCGACGCGAGTTTCTCTATCTCTGGCCTGGAGATTATGCAGTGGGGATTTTCAATGTAAGTGTAAAGGTCCCTGTTGATACAACCGAATATACAACTGACCCGCAGATGAGAGAAGTCATCTCGGCAGATAATGGGCACACTTTTCTAGAATGGGGAACCAGCAACCTTCAGGCGGGCGAGCAGTTACCCATCAGGTTGACATACACAAAGACTTCCGACCGGTTGAGCGTATCGGACCAACCTCTCGAGACCGGGACCGTTGACGAAAGTACACAGGGACGCATTTCACTGAGCAATTACCTGCCGTACATCCTGGCCGGTTTGGGAATCTTGTTGATCCTGACCGGAGGTTTGTATTTCTGGCAGACCAGTAAGGGAAGACCCGGGCCACGGCTACGCCACCGCGTTCGCGAGACCGAGGCTGTTGGGGCGGAGATCTACTGTCACCAATGCGGTAAGCGGGCGCAACCCGCCGACCGTTTCTGCCGCACTTGCGGCACACGTCTGAGAAAAGAAACATAATCTTTTCCACAAATCCGGCACACGTGGAATCCGATGCACCCTCACTACATTATTATCGTTTACTTCTTGTATGGCCTGGCGTTCTTCAGTATGGGATTGCTGGTCATCATGGAAGGCAATCGTGCATCGGATATCCGCCTGCGCAAAGCATTGCGCCCGCTGGCCGGATTCGGGATCGTACACGGTCTGCATGAATGGGTGGAGATGTTCGACCAGATCGAGCAGTTAAGCGGCTATACCGGGCCCATCATCCCACAATACGTGCGCCTGGCTCTTTTGGCGGTTTCCTTTGTTTCTTTGATCGCCTTTGGCACCTATTTGCTGGCTTACACCGAAACTGCACAACGCGTAATAACTCTGGTTCCCATCGGGTTGGAAGCCATCTGGGTATTTGGCCTGGCAACGTTTCGTGGAAATTATCCGCCCTCAGAAATCTGGGCTGTGGCAGATGTGTGGACGCGTTACACGCTGGCGATGCCGGCCGGGATGCTTGCAGCCATCGGATTGATCGCCCAACAACGCGCATTCCGACGTTCAGGCCTCGTCCGCTTCGGGCAGGATGCGCTTTGGGCCGCAGTTGCTTTTGCCTGGTACGGTGTGGTCGGGCAGTTCTTTGTGCAGGCAACAGCCTTACCGCCTTCTCATATCATCAACCAGGACCTGTTCCTGCAAATCTTTGGGTTCCCGGTGCAACTATTCCGGGCAGCGATGGCCGTCGCCGCTGCGGTTTTCGTAATTCGCTTCTTGCGCGCCTTCCAGGTCGAAACCGAACAAGAAATCAACGCCCTGCAAGCAGCCCAACTCGAAGAAGCTCAAAAACAGGAGGCGCTCAAAGGAGAGCTCTTCCGGCGGATCGTCGATGCGCAAGAGGGGGAACGCCAGCGTATCGCGCGCGACTTGCATGACGAGACGGGGCAGGCGTTGACAGCTATCGGAATGGGTTTGCGCGGGCTGTCCACAGCGCTGACGAATAACCGCAGTCCTGACCAGGCCGTTAAAACTTTACGGCAGCTTGAATCCCTGGCCGCCGACTCCTTACACGAGTTACAGCGCCTGATTTCTGATCTGCGGCCTTCGCACCTGGATGATCTTGGGCTGCCCGCCGCACTGCGCTGGTACGCAGGCGCCGTGCAAGAACGAACAGGCTTGAAGATCAGAGTAGATACCGAAGGCGATGAACTTCTTATCTCATCGGCGCTGAAGATTGCCATCTTCCGGATTGTGCAGGAGGCCTTGAACAATATCAGCAAGCATGCCCAGGCAAAAGAGGTTTATATTAAGTTGGAGTACCAATCACAGCATGTAGTCGTCAGCGTCCGGGATGACGGGGTTGGTTTCGATCTTGATACGGTGCGCATGACCCGCACCCGCAGGCCTTCTCTTGGCCTGGCCGGGATGCAGGAGCGCGCAGCGCTTATGAAGGGTGAGGTATCCATACAGTCCAGTCCCGGGCAGGGTACGATTGTGGAAGCCAGGTTGCCTCTCCAATCTGAAGAAAGCGAGGCTTAAAAAATGAAAACCCGCCTGCTGCTGGTAGATGATCACGCAGTCGTCCGGTCGGGACTCCGGATGCTGCTGGAAAACGAAGGTGACGTCGAAATCATCGGTGAGGCTGGAACGGCCGCCGAAGCGCTCGCATCTGCCGCGGACCTCAAGCCTGATGTCATTCTCATGGATATTGGCTTACCCGACAAGTCTGGGATCGAAGCCACGCGCGAGATCAAAGCGCAGTTCCCGGCGGTAGCCATCGTCGCCCTGACCATCCACGAGGATGAAGAATATTTTTTCAAAATGCTGGAAGCCGGCGCGTCCGGGTATGTCCCCAAGCGAGCCGCTCCGGAAGAATTGCTGACCGCCATCCGCGCTGCCGCCCATGGCGAGGTCTATCTCTACCCGAGCATGGCGAAATTGCTGGTTCGAGACTTTCTCGTCAGTGAGCCAACAGACAAAAATCTATCTAGTCGCAAAGACCTTACCGACCGTGAGCATGAAGTGTTGACCCATCTTGCAGAAGGCGAGAATAACGAAGAAATCGCCAAGGCGCTGGTGATCAGCCCAAAAACCGTTGCGCGCCACCGCGAAAATATTATGCACAAGCTCAATTTGCACTCCCGTGCAGAACTGGTGCGCTACGCAATCCGTAAGGGGATCATCAAAGCCTGAAAGCCAGACCCGCCTATACATCCGAACCCAACAAAAAATGGTCCAGCGGAGCACCGCAGACCATTTTTTATTTATATGGGGTGAATACCCCATGCTGATGCTATCAGGCCTGGGGGAAACAACATAGAAAATCCCATTGGCCAGATTAAGAAATGATTAAAAAGATGGGGAGACTACCGAATTTACTTCTCATGCCCCGATCGATAAACTAAGGGTGAAGGTTCCAATAGACATAGAAAGGAGAAGGCCATGAATGCCACTACTTATTTTCTGCTTCTAACCATCCTTCGACTGGTTATCCCCTTCGGGTTGATCCTGGTTGTGGGAGAGTTGATCAGACGGCGTAATGCAAAATACTGGCTCAAGATATGAGGAAACTATGGAAACTATAACGGCCATACTTGCTGTTATCGCAGGCTTTGCGCTAAGGCTGGCCATCCCGATTGCTGTCACTGCGCTTGCTATTTATTTCCTTCGTCGGATGGACACCCGCTGGAAAGTGGAAGCTGAAACACAACTTCTGCAGCCTGTGGTCGAAAAACCAAAGTGCTGGGAAATACATGGTTGCACATCCGAGATGCGTGCAACCTGTTCTGGCTACCAATCGGAACAACCTTGCTGGCAAGCCCTCCGCAAGGAAAACGGCTACCTGCAAGAACGCTGTCTGGGTTGTGACGTCTTCCGCAAGGCGCCCATCCCCGTAAAAATCTAACATTAACGAGGAGATGCAAATATGATTTCACGTATCGAGCGACTGCTCATTGCCATTCTGTTCGCTTTAGTGGCAGCCGGTGTAACCCTACTGGTTGCGCAGGCCCAGGAAAACGCTCCACCGCCCCAAGAGCATACGCTCAAGTGTGCCGCCTGTCACTCAGAGTTTGAGACCAGTTGGATGAGCGGCCCACATGGCCACGCTGCAGACGATCCCGTGTTCGTAGAAGATTGGACCGCCCAGGGCAAGCCAGGCGCTTGTCTCGTTTGCCATGTGACCGGCTATGACCCGGCAACTGCCACCTGGAAAGCAGATGGCGTAACCTGTGAAGCCTGCCATAACCCGGTTCCTTCGGATCACCCGAAAAGCCCCATGCCTGTCGATCATTCCACAGACCTGTGCGGACAGTGCCACAGTGATACACGCTTCGGCTGGCAAGAATGGAAGATCAGCACCCATTACCAGCGCGGTATGGATTGCACCGTCTGCCACGACCCCCATAGCGCCTCCCTCAAACAAGTAGCAGCCGCCCAAGGGCAGGATCCTACATATGAGGATGCTTCCGAGTTATGCATCACCTGCCACAATGAGTACAGCATGGATTTCCCGTACTCTAACCACCACCAAAAAGGCGTATCCTGTGTAGATTGCCACGTCAATCACCTCGAAAATGAGGATCGCACAGCACATAGCGTTCCCGACCACTCGTTCAACGCCAGCTTGAAGTCCTGCAACACTTGTCATGCAGACCAGATGCACCGGCCTGGCGAGGCTGTGCAAACTGAAACAACACAGCCGGTTGTAGGAGACCAAGTAGCCAAGGAAGTAGAACTCACCTCGGTGACCCCAGAACCCGGCCCGGTCAGCCCGCTTGGCTTTGCTGGACTGGCAGGTTTGATTGGTCTGGCGGCTGGCATGGTCCTGGCTCCCTGGCTGGAACGCTTTTATCATCGTGCTGTCAAACACAATGATGAGGAGACCGGCAATGACGGATAACAAGATGCACAGACGAGATTTCTTGAAAATAGCCGCTGTTGGGGTTGCAACCGTAGCCGGGGCTCGCGCAATGGGCAAAGCGGAAGCCTCCAGTGGCGGAGAAAAGGGGCCGCACCAGTGGGCGATGGTGATCGACCAGGCTAAATGCCAGGGCTGCAATTACTGCACGCTGGCCTGCCGCGCCCGCAATGACGTTTCTCCCGATATTTCCTGGAACGTGGTTCTGCCTGCCGGTGAAATTGGAGGTCATCAGGTTTTCCTGCCGAGACCCTGCATGCATTGCGAGAAAGCTCCCTGCGTTGAGGTTTGTATGGTAGGCGCCTCTTATTACCGTCCAGATGGCATTGTCATGATGGACTACGACAAGTGCATCGGTTGCCGGTACTGCGAAGTGGCTTGCCCATACCAGGCGCGCTCCTTCAACTGGGAAGCATTCGAAGGCCCGAACCCGGCCATACCGGAATGGGGGCAGGCCGAAATCGCACGTCGACCGCGCGGCGTCCCTGAAAAATGCTCCTTCTGCTATCAGCGTATTGACCGCGGTATGGCTCTCGGGCTGACACCGGGCGTCGATCCGGACGCTACCCCTGCCTGCGTGATGGTCTGCCCGACAGGCGCCCGCATCTTCGGCGACTTGAACGACCCTGAATCCGAAGTCAGCAAGCTCGTCCATTCACGGCACACCGTTCGCCTGCGAGAAGACCTGGGAACTGCTCCACGTGTCTATTACTTGATGGCAGATGCGGAAGATTTTGAGGAGGTAGGATCATGATCGCAAAATTCCAAGCCCGTCTCCCCAGACCCACCCCCTGGCTGGGATGGCTGGCCTTCCTGAGCCTGTTCCTGGTGGCTGGCGCCATCGGTGGCGTCTTGGTGCTGTGGAAAGGCTTATCCATAACGAATTTGACAGACCTGGTTCCCTGGGGTTTGTGGATCACGATCGACCTTTCTTCCATCGCGCTGGCCGCTGGAGCTTTTTCCTTATGCGCAGCGGTATACCTGATCGGACTTAAACGTTACCAGCCGATTGCGCGCACAGCCACGTTTGTTGGACTGATCGGCTACAGCATGGCCATGCTGTGCCTGTTCATGGACATTGGACGCCCGTTCAAATTCTATCAAGCGTTGATGTACTGGAACACGCACTCCCTGCTCTGGGAAGTGACCATGTGCATCATCCTGTACTTCACAGTATTGCTGCTGGAATCGCTGCCAATTATCGCAAATTGGGAATGGTTACGCAGTCGCTTCCCCAAGCTTACGGGTAAGATGACACACGTGCATCACTACGCTCCCTATCTTGCGATTGTGGGTCTGTTTCTCTCCAGCCTGCACCAATCTTCGCTTGGAGCAGCCTATGGCGTACTAAAAGCCAGGCCCTTCTGGTATAAGCCTGAAATGTCGGTCCTGTTCATGCTCTCGGCCATCATCGGCGGCATCTCGCTGACCCTCTTTGTCTCGATGTTATCTTCCCGTCTGACATCGAAAGCCAGGATCAATGATGGTCTGATCGAGCGATTATCTCACTTTGTCGGTTGGGCTCTCGTAGGGTACTTCTACTGGCGTTTCTGGGATACGCTCTCAATGACGTATACATACGAACCTGGCCGGACTGAAGGTCTGCAGCTTCTCACCACAGGTCCGCTTGCCTTCAACTTCTGGATCGGTGAAATGCTTCTCGGGATCGTGATACCCATGATCTTGCTGCTCAACAGTAAGACTCGCCTCAATCCCTTCTGGCGCATGGCAGCCCTGTTGATGGTGGTTGGTGGCCTGGTGGCTTACCGCTGGGACATCAACCTGGCTGGAGCGCTAATCGTGCTGTCATACCTGCCCGGCCAACCGACTGTCTCCTACACCTCTTATACACCGTCGCTGGTAGAATGGGCAATCGGGTTGGGCGTGATCGCCTACGGTTTCCTGGCCTTCTCGTTGGGCGTGCGCTACCTCAGGGTAGTAGACCACCGCCTCACCGAAGAAGAGGAGCACGAAACAGTCAAGGTTAATGCAACTGAACCGGTAACAATTTAGAGGTCCGGAAAGAAGCGAACGAGCCGCCTCAAGACGAGGCGGCTCGTTTTTTGTGTTAAGGCCGGGCGCGTTTAATTTTCCGGCGCGCCGGCGTCAATCCAATTTTTGATAACATCCAGTTCGTCAGCAGAGAATGTTGCAAAGTGCTGGCCGCTCTGTACCTGGACGAGCAGGCTGGCAGCGCTATCGCCCGGAATAATAGCCGGGCCACTCTCGCCGCCCTCCATTGTACCTGCGTAGGTGGACAGATCCAGGCCTTTTTGGGAAGATGAACTTCCGTGACAAACGATGCATTTTGCTTCAAATAAAGGACCCGCATATGAATCAAAGGTTGGATTTTCCCGGTCAGATGGAATTGCTTCAGCAGGCGGAGGCGGCAACTGCTCTTGCAGGATTTCACGCAAGGCAGGCGCATCGAAACCGGCATAGGTGTAGACGTTGCCATGGCAGGCGCTGTTGGAGCAGAACGAGGTATTGCTGGTGCCGCCTGGGTCATCGGTTGTGTGGCAGCTTTCACAGGTCGAATCGAAGATTTGATTGTGTAAACTGATCCAGTTGGGATTTAGGTGAGACTCCGGCTCTGGGCCGCGGCTAATTTGAATATCGGCCACAAAGTCCTGAGACCCAGCCACTACAGGGATCGAGTGGCATAGATTACACTCCAGACGAACCGCTTCATTCTCTTCATTAAGATGTTTGCCATCATGGCAACGAAAACAGCCGGGAGAAGTGCTGTGCCCAACATTGTTGGGATGGGTTTCCCAGTCAACTTCCTGCTCGGCGAACACCGAATTCGTGTAAATGTTTTGGAGTTCTGCAATGGCCTGCGTTATTTCCTGCTGACCTGTCGAGTAGAAATCCGGGAAAGTTGTTTCATAGTAAGTTTCCAAATCGGCAATCGCAGCCAGAGCCTGTTCTTGGTTTGCATACTCTATACTTAGCACTTCCGCGCCCATGCGACGGATATCGGGAATATCAGCATCGATCACACCACGTGCCATAGCATTATCGACAGCCTGGTCCGGAAATGGAATGGTATGCGAAATACGATTATGGCATGTCATGCAGTCCATCGTTTTCAGACTCTCAGCATCCACAGATGATCGATCAAAACCGGCTTCGATATCCACATATTCTTCCACGCTGCCATCATCATTGGTCACACGAATATACGGGATCTTCTGATCTAGATTGTCCGTGGAAAAGAACTGAACCTGGTTTTCGATGTGCCAGTGGATGCCTCGTCCCAAGCCAACTCGCTTAGACCCACCACCGGTCTTTAGAATCAAATAGACACTATAGGGTGAATTTTGTAAATCAGTAGAGAAGTGTTCCTTAACCCGTAAGCTATCATCCGAAAATTTTTCAGGGGAATGACACTTCTCGCAAATTTGAGGCGCGGGTCGCATGTTTTTGGCGCGGATCGGGAATTCGTAGGTGTTGAACGTTACAGCAATGACATGTCTGACATCGCCAGCTTTACGGAAGATCTGATTGCCAACAAATTCCCGCCCGATATGGCATTCGACACAGGCTACACGCGAGTGCGGTGAAAGCTGGTAGGCCGCATATTCTGGTGGCATAGTATGGCAGGTCGTTCCACAAAACGCTGGCGAATTGGTGTAATCCCAGGCATAGGCGCCGCCAACCAGCAGAGAGAAGGTCAATACGCCTAATATAGCGTATGGCAGGATCAGCACCCACCGGGGGGATCCAGGGGGCGGGAAAAAGAAGTTGCGAAGCTTTGTTAGAAATTTTTTCATGTTGAGAGAGACTCCTCTTTAGTTTTCTGGAGCGCCGGCGGCAATCCAATCCAGGATGATTTGAATTTCAGCGTCTGGCATTTTCCCCGAAGGAGGCATTATGGCCCCCTGTGTACCCGCAACTCGCTGGGCCAATACACTATTGAGCATATCACCTGGGATGACAACATTGGCGCTATTTCCGGTAGTAGTAACAGCTTCATAAGAGGTTGAATCCCAACCTCCCAGCGCTGTCTGGGAATTATGGCAGACCTGGCACTTTGCCTGGAAAAGCGGTACAACCTGTCCAGAAAAACTTACGGTAGAGGGTTCAGTCGGTATGGCGCCTCCCAGAATACGGACCTGTTCCACCAACAGTTGGATTTGTTCGTCCGAGAGATGTTCTCCCCAGACAACCATCGGGGTAGCCGTATGGTCTTCGCTGATGATATCGAACAAAGCCCGATCGTCATATTGGTCCTGGAATTCTTGCGTATTAAAAGCAGGACCAATACCGCCTTCACCTTGCGCCCCGTGACAACTGGCACATGCAATTGTATATAGTTGACCACCTGTCAGGCTCGGTACGGGCTCCGAAGTAGGAGCAGTGACCTCAGGAGTCGGAGGCGGTGTTTCTGTCTGGAAGATGGGCGGTTCGTCCACAGGCGGGTTGGATTCCCAGCTTCTGATGAAGGCTACAAGCGCATCCAACTGTGTGCTGTCAAGAGGCCCGCCATGTTCATCTCCAAATGGAGACATTCCAAAGTTTGGCTGACCTTGCGCTATGATGTTTCGCAACGTTGTATCCTCACGTGTAGTCAGATATTCTGACGTACTGATCGGCGGAATTATGTCGCCTGCAAGAGAAGGATTCGGACCACCCTCACCAAACTGTCCATGGCAGGCAGTACAGTACTCAACAAAAAGAGTAGCACCGAGGCCGGTACCCTCACCACGGCTGACTTCAAATGTGTACTGGGCAAGGGCATCCAATTGTTCTTGAGTAAGAATATTTCCCCAAAGAGGCATGGTCATGTGCGCGCCACCACGGCTAATGATCTGGATTGCACTTTCCTTGTCCGGCGCGGAAGGAACTTTCTCGCCATGACAGGCTGCACAATGTTGTCCAAAGAGCACATCTCCAGCCGGTTCAGATTGGGGATCAGTGACATAAGAAGCGAGTGTATCCAGATCGCTCTCACTGAGCGTACCTTTCCAAGCAGGCATTGCAAGATCGTGCCCGCCTTGTGAGATCAACGTGCGAAGTTCCTCTTCTGTACCTGCAAAGGCAACCCCCTGTCCATGGCAACCGGCACAGTTGATCGTGAAGAGGCGCTGGCCATCTGGTGCTGCCAGGAAGTTTAACAGGGCATTTCGCTCGACTGTAGTTAAAGTTTCATTCCAATCAGGAACATCCACTCCCTCATGTCCCGGATAATTTTCACCTTCACGAAAAACGCGCTGGAGTTCGAGTGGGTTGCCAACAGCTTGAACCATCTGGTCATGGCAAGTTTCACATTGCTGCACGTAAATCGCACTCCCATTGGGTGACAAGATGAAGCCAACCAGTTGATCAATCTCATCGGTGCTCAAGTCACCACCCCAGGCTGGCATACCTTCATGCGTGCCAGCGGCAATCACTTGATGTAAATCTGTGCTTGGTGGCACGTCAATGTTTTCGCCATGGCAATTGGCACAGTTTTTTATATATAAAGCTGCGGCATGATCGACCACCACCGCTTCTTGCGGCGGAGGTGCTTCCATCACCGAGAGAACAGTTAAGACACCGATCCCGCCTACAACGGCCAATGCTGCAATGCTGGCAAATGGCCGATTGCGGAAATGACGTTTCGGGCTTTTATCAATAAATGGTAATACGAGCAACAGGATAACGAACAGGCCGGGAAGGATCATCGCTCCGATCACTTCCAAATTGCCCGGGAAGTATTTCAATAACTGGAAAAGGAACAGGAAGTACCACTCCGGGCGCGGCGTGTAATTGGTATCGTTTGGATTAGCACGTTCTTCCACAGGCGCGCCAACAAAGTAAGCTAGTGCAACCAGTATCAGGAATACGATCAGGGAAACAACCGCATCCTTGAAGATGATATCCGGAAAAAAGGGCACGCCTTTTTCCTTGGCTTCCTTGTAACGCTGTAAATAAGACTTTTTCTCTTGTTCATTCATGGCTTATTCATCCTTTTCCGGCACTGCAGAGATGCCAATACGGATGACCAGGTAGAGATGCACACCGAGCAAGGTAAGCAGAGAAGCTGGCAAAATCCAGACATGCGTACCGAAGAAACGTGCTAGGGTTACAGCTGATAATTCACTGCCACCACGAGCTACGCGTAGAAGCCATTCTCCTATCCCTGGCGCCACCCCAATGATTCGAGTCCCTACAGTGGTAGCCCAATAGGCTTTCTGATCCCAAGGGAGCAGATAGCCGGTAAATCCAAACCCAATTACGATCAACAGCAAAAATACACCGGTGATCCAGGTAATTTCGCGTGGATATTTGTAAGCGCCCAGAAAGAACACACGCAATAAATGCGCAACCGTCAGGATAACCATTGCACTGGCTCCCCAATGATGGAGCCCACGAATAAACCAGCCCATTGGCAATTGGGTTGTTATGTAAACAACGCTGTCATAAGCATGGGCGGGATCTGGCACATAATACAACGTTAATAAAATGCCAGTAATGCCCTGCGTCACGGCAAGAAAAAGAGTGGCGCTGCCAAGTGTATAAAACCAATTTACATGTGGGACCTTGCGCAGAAAGATAGCCTCCCACACAGATCGCCAACCCAGTCGTTCATCCAGCCAGTTCATAAGATTTGCAGCCATGCTAACCTCGCTTTACAAATATGAATCCATCCTCGACTTTGTATTCAAACTGGTCAAGAGGACGAGGTGGCGGGCCAGCGACCACAGTTCCGTCTTTTGCAAAGACGGCATTGTGGCAGGGGCAAAAAAAGCTTTCCTGGTCTGGTATCCATCGAACCCTACAACCCAAATGTGTGCAGATGTTGGACATCACGGAATAATCCTGTCCGTTTTCTGTTAAAACGTAGACCGAGAATTCCTCTTCCGCATTAATCCAGCCTGTTTGGGTTTCAATCGTTGTTTTGAAAAGTGTAGGGACGTTAAGTTCGACCTTGCTAACAGCCCCCAAGCGAACCCAATCTTCGCTATCTTGTTTCTGGGCTGGCCCTATAAGATAGGGTATAGCTGGCAACCCAATCGCTCCACCAATCACACCACCGATTGCAATAATAGCCGTTTTCATAAAATCACGGCGATTGACCTGTTCATCCGTTGATTTACTCATCTAGAATCACCTCCAATGGCGAAGAGATTGGTAGTCTTCCCTTTCAATCCGCAAGACATGATTGTCTCCAATTACCACTCAAGCAGATTTTTTATTCTAATTCAAATCGGCTTTCAATGCACTGCAAAATGTATGTACTACGACTATGACGATTGTCATTATACATATAAACATTCAATTTTTAAACTGTACTTTAATCGCTCTCTGGGATTTCCCGTGAAAAGGTCCGGATTTGGGGGTGCGAGCGTGCGTACGCACGCTCGCACCCCCAAATCCGGGTATCTACCACGGTAATTCCTAAAACACCACTTTAATTAGAACGGACAGAGACAGTTCATTCCGACTGTCTCTGTCTTTAATACCAAAGTTCTTTCTTGAAAACTTTACTTTTCTAAAGCGCCTGCGTCGATCCACGCCTGGACATGGTCAATTTCCTCCGGCGTAAGCTGGCCAGGGTGCCCGCCAACTTGTTGAATCGTGAATAGCAGGCTACTGGCGCTGTCGCCAGGGATGACCACCGAGCCGGATTGACCGCCATTGAGTAGATCGGCGTAAGTGGTCAGGTTCAGGCCGCCCATAGCGGCCGCGCCATGGCAGGTGCTGCATTTTGGTTGTATCAACGCAGCAATATCACCCTCCCAGACAGGAGCAGATACGGGTTCAACTGATTCAACCGCGCCTGCGTCAATCCATTCCTGGACAATCTCAAGTTCTTCCGGTGTGAGTTGGCCGGGGTGTCCACCAGCCTCTTGAATGGTTACCAACAGGCTGTTTGCGCTATCGCCGGGAATAACCACCGGGCCAGACTGGCCGCCGTTGAGCGTATCGGCATAGGTAGACAGATTGAGGCCGCCCATCGCAGCCGGGCCATGGCAGGTAGTGCATTGAGCCTGCATAATGGGGAACACTTCATGGTCCCAGGTTGGGCCTGTAAATGGTTCAGCCGTCTCGGCGCTCCCCCCTTCCACTGTCGCAGTAGCAGGCACAGGGGTCGGAGAAGGAAGCGGGGTGGCTGTCGGAGCGAGAGTCGGCCTGGGTGTAGGCGTCTGCGGGACAAAGACTTCCGACTGGTCTTCGGGCGGCAAAACGGTTGTAAGCGCCGTTTCTTCCGCATTGATAAAGCCAAATATCCCTGCCAGCATGACGACAGTCAAAATGCCAGCAACAGGATAATAGACCATCTGGCGTTTGCGCAGCACGCTAGGCGGAATCGATCGCTCGGCAACACCAGCCTTGATGTCGGCCAGCTCGAGCGGGTGTTCATGCAGCATTTCTTCCTCGGACATTTTGCCCGTCCACATGGATTTGTTGAAACGCTTGATATGGACACCGTAAAAATGCCAGATGATGATAGCCAATACGGCCAGCACAGCCTCACCGCCATGGGCGGCCCTGGCTGCAGGGATCCACTCACCGGGCAGGAACTTGGTGCTGGTGATGGGGTTCCACATCAAAAATCCGGTCAGACCCATGATTATCGTGCCCCATGCGAAGGCCCAGTATTCCATCTTTTCTTCGAAGGTGTAGCGGCCCATCTGGGGGAAACTCTTGGCCCGACCGATGTTGTACATCAAAGCCTGCCAGCCATCTTTCACATCTTGCAGGCTCGGAAGCATGCTCATCCGCATGCCCAGAACAAAGACTTTGTAACCGGCAACGATAATGTGATATGCAGTGCCGAACATCAGCACGATCGCTGCGATGTGATGGATAGAGCGCAGATTCTCGATACCGCCAAGCAGATCAACAATGAAAACGGAAGTACCTGCCAGGGGATATCTTTGTGGCAGGCCTGTCAGCCCGAGGGTCGTAAAAGAAAGCAACATGACGAGATGTTCGATGCGCCGCGCCAGTGAGAAACGCTTGTATTTGGTGGTCTGTTCGCTCATTAGTGCGCCTCTCCCTTTCCACGAGCAATGAAGCGGCGGTAGACATCCGTCAACACGTACACGGTCATACCTCCAAGCACAGCAGGAATAAATATCTTGTAGAACAGGTTCACGTAGTAAACAAGAGGGTGCTTTATAGGGCTTGCAATATAATGGCTCATCCAGGAGTCCGGGAAGTTGACGGTAGCGTCTGGGTGGCAGCGCTGGCATTTGATCAGCAGGTTCTCTTTGAGAGCAATGCCCACTTCGGGATCATTCACGGACTTGATATCATGAATACCATGACAGTCGGTACAGACCGCCTTGTTGGTCGGCAAATCCGGGTGCACTTTCTCAAACAGGGCAACGGTTGTCCCGTGGAAATCGGTTACATACGTGTCGTACACATCTGTAGAAAGGCCATACTTATCCATCACCGCAGGGTCGGTATGGCATCTGGCGCACAGGAGAGGGGTGTCATTGCGAAACTGCGCCGTGCCGGGGTCTTGAATGTCATGGACGCCATGGCAATCAATACAGGTTGGTACATCTCTATTATCTTCATCAGTTAGGGCTGCACCGTGGATAGATTCGTGGTAGGTTTCATAAATCGCGTTATGGCAGCGGGCGCATGTCTCCGGGATATGCAGGCGCGCCTCCGGTAATATATCACCGGTCGTTTCATCCGTAAGGCGCTTTTGCGTGTGCGGGTTATGGCAGTCCGTGCAAACGGCTGCTTCGAAGTTACCGGCTGCAAACGCCCGCTGGTGGACGCTGTCCAGCACGCTGCTATACTGCTCCGCATGGCACTTCTGACATGTCTGATAAAGTTGCAAACTTACGCCGCGCAGGTCAGCAACCACAAATTCCGGGTGCGGAAATACCGCATTGCGCTCATGGCACTCCACACAGGCTATCTCTTCCTGTCCATGTACGGCTTCGCCGAAATGACTCTCATCCACGAACAAAGACCATATCTCTCCGCTTGGCAATGTCCTGGACAGATCTGGCTGTGAGTGGCAGCTAAGACAGGTATCATTCGAAACTTCCTGGAACGATGGGGCTGCTCCCGCGGAACCAGCCGTAAGCACGACCAGAACCGTTATCAGGAGAAACAATCCAACGGTCAAAATCAACAGCCTGCGATCCATTCGCAGGGATTGGGGGGATCGTCTCATCGATGTTCTCCTAAAACTCCAAGATGGCCATCAACAACGCAACAAAAATCTATGTCGCGCTACGAGAGGCATGAGACTGCAAATCGCGATTTCAATGAAGTTCACTGGTACCGCAACCAAATTAAATTGTAGGGATCAAATAATTTTATCCGTTGAAATTTAGCAGGATACCCTACAGCATAAGGAAGTTGCGGCACTGTTTTAGTCGCTTTACGGCTTTGATTACGCCTATTATATACGCTAAAAATTCACATGGGTGAATCTGCCCAAATTCTAGTGGGTTATTCGCCCTACGAGTAGTGCTTTTTATCACGAAATCGATATGATTAGGGGAAGATAAGCAAAACAGGGCTGCCATGCAGACAGCCCTGTCTGTGTTACTGAAGTTCTATGGTGCGAACTAACCTTAGGGAGTTACTCCCAGCGCCTCAAACGAAGCATCCAACAAAGCGTTGACGTAGGTCGGGTTGTGGACGCCCGTGCTCGCGTCTTCATGGATCACGTTATAGTTCCAGAGGGCTGTAGCCTGTGCTTCATCGTACGTTCCGGGAACAGTCGCAACAGTTCCGTCTTCTCCGGTGGTGAGAAGTCCAGCGGCCAACAAAGCGGTCTCGAGTTCCGCAAGTCTCTCTTCCACAGCGGTTTGGGCGCCGTTGATGTCGTAGTTCTCGGCGCCAGAGTGACATTCCTGGCAGGTGGCAAGTTGCGGCTCGAAGGTGTGAACTTTGCTCTCACCCATGTGGCAACCTACGCAGGTGTTCTCTACCATGGAGTAGTGCGCGCCGGGCTGGCCTTCAACACCAAAACCGCCGGAACCCATCAGGATGTCGCCCTGAACGCTCAAGTGTGTATTAAAGCGCGGGGAGGTGGAAGTGTACATGGTCGCATCGGTTGAGTCGACGAAATCCTCGATGTAGCGGCGAGCCTGGTGGCAGTTGGCGCACAGGTTGCCAGAACCGCCATCGAAGGTTGCACCACTTACGACCTGCACTACCGGGGCGTCGGTCTCAAGAGCCCAGTCGGCGCTGGTAAAGGTGACGTGGATCTGGTGGCAGGTGCGGCAGTCCTGGTGGGTCGGAGCAGTATCGCCCGACTCGATCTGGGTGAAATTCTGTCCTTCGGCAATCATCTTGCTGAAAGTGGCACCAGAGTGACAACCAGCGCAGTCCTGGCGTTCGCCTGCATAAGCAAGGCCTGGACCCGAGCCGTGCACAGATGTCTCCCAGTTGGCTTTGTTGCCAGTGATGATGGCCGTGTCATTGTGACACTCGGTACAGGTCAAATCTGCAGCGTTCATAACCGCTGCATCGCCCGCGGGGCCTTGGGATCCTGCGGGGCCAGCAGGACCTGGAGGGCCGGCAGGGCCGGGCTCACCGGCTCCGCCACAGGCAGCCAAAAAGGCAGCGGCGATGAGCATGGTGCCAAGTAAAACAAGCATTTTCTTTGTAGACATTTTTAGCATTCTCCTTAAATAGGGTTCGGTGATTCTCGCTAAACTTCTATAAATTGTACGCGGGCACCTCCTTGGCAGGATTAACAGGAAACCCCATCAAGATTGGGGGATTTATACCAATATAATTCCGAACAACATTAAAATCAAGTTAAATTGGGCTAAAAGACACGTGACAAACGTCACAAAGATGATTGTTTCTTGGGTATTATAACCCACAAAACCTATGAGCAAACAATCATGACATCCATCACCCGTTGGATGTGATAACCCAAACGCGGAAAACCGGACCGAAGGATGTACAATGATTGTGTAAAAGTTCACAAGAAATAATGAACCAACTAACCTTTCTAGTTTTCTTCGTCTATGGGCTGGCTTTTTTCGGCATGGGAATCACCATAGCGCTCGAATCCGGACGGTCGCCTGCCCTGGCGCAAGCTCGTGTGCTACGCCCCCTGGCTGCGTTCGGCCTGATACACGGAACACACGAATGGATGGAGGCATATCTCTTACAAGCGAAAGTCTTGGGGACTGTCCTGCCAACCTGGTTACCCTGGCTACGCTTAGGCTTTCTCATTACCTCCTTTGCATGCCTGTACTGGTACGGAATTCAAATGCTTTTACTGGTCACCCCGCGCAATCCTGGCAAACGTATGATCCGGTTCAGTATTTTTGGTTTTTACGCGTTTTTCATCATCGGCAGCACCATCAGTGCGTATCTTACATCTCCCATCCCTCTAATTCCCTTGCTGGATGTACTTGGACGCTACCTATTGGCTGTTCCGGCTGCGACGCTGGCTGCCCTGGCGCTGCGTTCTCAAGCACATGGAATGTTTTTAAATAAGCGCACACACTTGGGATCCAGTCTCGTAGTTGCTTCTGTTTGGTTTGCCATTTACACTCTGACCCAATTTTTTGTATATCCGATCAACATGTTCCCGGCGCGCTATATAAATGAAGCTGCCTTCTTAGCAAATACCGGCTTCCCAATACAATTGATTCGAACCATCACGGCAGTCATGATCACCTATGGGCTGGTGCGCGCCACCCAACATATGGAAGAAGAACGCAAGCGTGAGCTGTTTGCAGCACAGCAATCCCGTCTCAAGGCGCTGGAACAACGTGAAAGCCTCCGGCGTGAGTTGTTACAGCATATCGTCGAAGCACAGGAGGATGAGAGGGCACGCATTGCCCGCGAACTGCACGACGAAACTTCACAAACCCTGACAGCTTTTGCACTAGAATTGGCTGCCTTGCGTGAGTTTGCAAAGCGCAAACCACAGATAAAAAACATCGTAGATAGATTGCATGAGCTGAGCCGCCAGATGTCACAAGGGATCTATCATATGGTACACGATCTCAGGCCAGCCCATTTAGATGATCTTGGCCTTGTGCCTGCTCTAAAATCCTTACTGGATAGCGAGTGCTGCCCGAAGGGGATGGATATCACCTTCGAAGTAAACGGAATACAAAAAAGGCTGGACTCGC
>JAABUE010000201.1 GCA_011389535.1 Anaerolineales bacterium | reverse complement strand
GTGGTGCGAGCACTTCAAACATGGCTTTGTCCGGCGAGTAGATCGCGCCGTCTTCCATCGGAATGCCGACGCGGAAGCCGATGTTGAAGCTATGGCGCAGATCGATATCGCTCAATTCGCCGCCTTCAACCGTCAGGCCATGTGTTTCAGCCACGGCAAGGCATGCCTTCATCATGTCCCGACACAGGCGGTCGCACAGCTCTGGCGTCAGATTGCGCGGCGGGGGAACTTTGGAACTTGTCTGGACCGACGTCTTTTTTGCGGGGGCCTTTGGTTTGCGTGTGTTCTTTTTCATGACGGGGCCGCCCGGTTGCGGTTATGGTCCGAGCCGCGCCTTTTTTGCCCGACCGCTGTGCTACTTGAAGGCATTCGAGCCTTTGCTTTATAGATAGTTCCGCGCGATATCCCCATCTCTCGCGCGATTTCGGTGGGCGAGCAGCCCTCGATCAGCTTCGCCTGAATGGCCTCGAGATCGATTTTGGGTTTGCGCCCGCGATAGACACCACGCTGCTTCGCTGCGGCAATGCCTTCGGCCTGACGCTCCCGGCGCAGATTGGTTTCGAACTCAGCGAAAACGCCAAGCATATCGAAAAAGGCTTTTCCGGTTGCCATGGATGTATCCACGGGCTGATCGGTTGCCGCCAGATGCGCACCCTTGGATTTCAGGCGGGTGACGATAGCCTGCAGATCACGCCAGGAGCGGGCCAGCCGATCAATGCGCGTGACCACCAGGGTTTCGCCCTGATGGATGAAGTCGAGGATCGTTTGGAGCTCGGGTCGTCCCTCCAGGCTGGCCCCGCTCTTTTGCTCGGTGCGGACCATGCCGCACCCAGCCGCTTCCAAGGCAGCAATCTGCGCATCGAGGTCCTGTTCGACGATCGAAGCCCGCGCGTACCCGATTTTGGCCTGATAAGTGTTCATTTTGGATGTGCCGCTGACATGATCAGGTCATTATTTCGAAACAGACCCAAAGTGAACAGGAAAATGGCTGCTTTCATTGTTCATGCGAAACGTCACCATGAGTATACCCCAAGAAGCGCCTCATTCTTCCCTAACCCACCGTGATGTCCTGCGCGTTTTCCGCATCTGCAGTTTCGTAAATTGCTTGGCGATGACATCGGAATGGATCTCTTCGTGATCCCAATCAACATATCCGGCCTCTTTCGCCCACTCATGTTCCGGATGGCTTTCGTCAGCACGCGCCTCCGTGAAGACTTCATACATCGGCGGGCCTCCGATATCTTCTGGCGGGGTTGCCCACTGACCGCCCACAAAACGCGGCAAGGGTTCATTCGGCACAACTGAACGCTTTGAGACCAGTTCAACGCGATGCGCCCAGTCATCCCCGAAATCATAGGTATAGATCACGGGCGGGACCTTGTTGTTCAAAAAGAACTCCAGCTTCTTCGTGGTGACCTCCATCACCGGCGGACCTAACATTGGCTCGATCCAGAAGTCCTCGCTTTTCATCTGGTATTTCCGGTCACCAATCTCGAAATCCCACAGGTGCATATCGTACCACAGGAAAGCCGCCTGAATGGCGTCGTGCAGATGTGGCAAGGTCTTGTCCGACCTGATCTCGATCTCCCGCCACGGCGCAGGGTCTATATGCTCAAGGGTGATTTTCAGCCGCAGAACTTGGGGGTCTTTTTTCGCCATGCGCGCCTCTATGCGGCCATGCGCTCAAAGTCGATCCGCTTGTCCAGATCGACCTCGAAGCGGCCATAAGGGTTGATATGAAGATAGATGAGCGGGGACAGGCCGCGATAGTCCTCAGGGGACAAGCGTGCGACCACATCGGGGTTACGCAGGACGGATTGCACCATTCGCGTGTTCACGTAGACCAATGACGACTGTAACAGGTGCAGCGCATGCGCGGCGGTTTCCTGGTCCCGCACCCGGTTGGTTGCGATTTCGCCGCCCTTGCCGAAGACCACAAAGCTGTTGGCGCTGTTCCAGTTTTCCACGACGTTCAGCCCTTCGTGAATTTCCCGCCGGAAGGCCTCAGAGCGCAGGTGGCGGCACAGGAATATCGTCTTGATGGCGCGGCCAAGCTCCGCCAGCGCCTTGAGCTTTGCACAGTTTACGCGCTGACTTTGTGGCAGTCGATCCCAAACCAGTAGAGCGAGGCAACTCGACTTATCTCATAAGGCCTTGATGTCACGCCTCAGGGTTGCGGCCAGCTTGGGAAGCCCCGACTTCGTCAGATCGAACAAGAACTCGGAAGCCGTCATCGCCGGGGTCCGATATCTCTTTCGGACTCGAGAAAGCGCTCGCGCAGCCTCAGACGGGTACAGCTCGTAGGTGCTGACCAGCATGTCGTCCGCCCCGAGCGTCTCGATCCCGTACTCTTCCAAAATGGCGGCCGGGAAATCGCGGCGGTTCTCGGTGACGATGACCTGCGCCGAGGCACGGATCGCTGCGGCGAGAACGTGCCGGTCCCCAGGGTCTGGGAGCTCGAGGCTGGGGATGATCGGCTGGTAACCGGTCACAAAACACTCGTCGAACACCTCGCGTATCATCGCCTCCTGCTGACCCACGCTGGTCTCCAGATGCGGTTTCAGGCAGATCAGAGTCCGTGTCCATTCATCCATGATGTCGTCCGTGAAACGGGCCCGGAAAAGCCCCTCATGCGCGAAGCTCAGCAGCACGTCCCGGAC
>JAABUE010000200.1 GCA_011389535.1 Anaerolineales bacterium | reverse complement strand
CGGCTCTACTATTATTTTCGCTTATATGCTCGCGATCACTGTCTTCCTGTTGGATTTCATGTATGCTCTGGTGGACCCCCGCGTAAAAGTAGGCAGCAAATAAGATGAACTCCCTGAAAAGTTCCTTCCGGAAACTCCTTTACTATCCCTCTGCAATGATGGGGATGCTGCTCGTTTTGCTGCTGGTCATTACCGCAGTTTATGCAATGGTCAAGATCCCTTACCGGGAAGCGATTCGTTTATGGCGAGGCGGCGAAGAGGTATGGTATCAAAATCCAAAGTTTGCACCGCCTGCCTGGTTCAACCTGTTTTCCAGCAGGAAATATTCAGAATCGTTTGCCGTCCGGTCCAGCGACGGGGGCATGGAAAAAACTGTCGTCCAGGATACAGCGGAGATTTCCACAATAACGATATCCTACCCGTTCGATTTTACGTATGATTTCTATCCTCAGGAAATGCTCTTGTATGTGACCTCGAACTACCAAGAAAAACAGCCATTCGTCTCAGTAGAATGGCTGACACCTGACGGACGGACGGTCAGAGTGGCCAATATGACCGTCACGGGAAGGGAGACTTATCGCTTCTCCCAGGACAACAAGCTGAGAACGCGCTTAAAAACGGAAGACGTGGTCCCGGCTCTCTTCTCTCTCCCGGATTCGGACATCCCGTTAAAAGGGCAGTACCAGCTCCTGGTCACTGGCACGGCATTCGAACCCGACTCCGATATCAACGTGGAATTCGTCTCCCACGGGCAGGTCTATGGCCTGGCAGGTACTGACCAGTCACGCCGTGACCTGGTTGTGCCATTGCTGTGGGGCGCACCGGTGGCGCTTGCCTTTGGCTTGCTGGCCTCCCTTGGCACCCTGGTGCTGACGATGATCATCGCTGCAATCGGCACCTGGTATGGCGGCTGGGTGGACGAAATAATCCAGCGCATTACAGAGATCAATCTTGTCCTACCGTTCCTGTCCATCTTGATCATGGTCGGCACGTTCTATTCGCGCAGCATCTGGGTCATCCTGGGTGTGACCATCCTGTTGAGTATCTTTACGGGCGCGATCAAAGGCTATCGTTCCATATTCCTGCAGGTTAAAGAATCCGGGTATATCGAAGCGGCGCGCGCCTACGGCGCCAGCGATATGCGGATTGTTTTTGTGTACCTGATCCCGCGTATGATCCCCCTGCTGATCCCGGGTCTGGTCTCCTCCGTCCCCGCGTTCGTGTTCCTGGAAGCTTCGCTGGCGGTGCTGGGACTGGGCGATCCCGTCCTGCCGACCTGGGGCAAGATCATCCAGGACGCCAACGCCAACGGCGCGCTCTACCGCGGCTACTATTACTGGATCCTGGAGCCTGCCGCGCTGTTGATGGTCACCGGCCTGGGCTTTGCCATGCTCGGTTTTGCACTGGACCGGGTCTTTAATCCCAAGTTGAGGGACTTATGAGCGCCACCCCCCCAAACCTCCTTCACGTGGAAGACCTGGTTCTGCACTTCAAGACCGGGCAAGGCTCTGTGCAGGCTGTGGACGGCGTGAACTTTGATCTGGATGCCAACCGCGCTGTTGTGATCCTGGGCGAATCTGGCTGCGGGAAAAGCTCACTGGCCAAGGCCATCTTGCGCTTGCTGCCGCGTAACGTGGAACGGTATTCGGGCAAAGTCTATTTGGACGGTCAAAACGTGATGGCTTTGGATGAGGAAGAGTTCCGGCTTAACGTGCGCTGGGTGGGCATGTCGCTTGTTCCGCAGGCTGCTATGAACGCCCTCAACCCGGTGCTGCGCGTCGGGGATCAGGTTGCAGAACCCGCCATGATCCACCTGGGCGTGACGAAGGCCGAAGCCTTGCAGCAGGCCAAACGAATGTTCCAGCACGTGGGCGTTCCTGAAGACTTCTTGAACCGCTATCCCTTCGAGCTGAGCGGTGGGATGCGCCAGCGCGTGGCGCTGGCAATGGCGCTCGTCACCAGTCCCAGCCTGATCGTGCTCGATGAGCCCACCTCGGCCCTCGACCTGCTCACCCAGGCCAACATCATGAACGTGCTCAAGCGTATCAAGCATGAGCTTGGCACGAGTTTCATCCTGATCACGCATGATATTGCCACTTCCAGCGAACTGGCAGACGAAGTCGCCATCATGTATGCCGGCCAGATCGTGGAAGTGGGCGATGCGAAGGATTTCTTCCCTGCGCCGTTGCATCCCTACTCGAAGATGCTGATGGACAGCGTCCCGCGCCTGCGCAGCGACGCCGACCCGATCTTCATCACCGGCCAGCCGCCCAGCCTGGTGAACCTGCCAACAGGCTGCCGCTTTAAGGCGCGCTGCCCGTTCCGCTTCGATAAATGCGACCAGGAACCGCCTATGTTCGAGAAAAACGGACGGAAAGTCAAATGCTGGTTGCACGCCTGAAAACATGCTCGAGGCGGCGTCCTCGCCGCCGGGGAAAGTACCCCGAATGGGGTGCGGTGGCAGAGTAATTTCGGAAGAAATTTTAGGAATTTTCTATGTCTTCTTTTGCCCTCTATGATGTCCTCCACAACTTCAAAGATATACACAAGGTTGTCATATCACCGGCTGAAAGTTTAAATGACGAGCAGCTCAACTGGAAACCGGACGGTTACAGCACCTCCGTCGGTTTCCATCTCTGGCACCTGGCGCGCGAATCGGATTATCTCAAAGCCGCCCTCCTG
>JAABUE010000199.1 GCA_011389535.1 Anaerolineales bacterium | reverse complement strand
AGATGTTGAAACCCTGATGACTGAAGCCGCTGAGGCAGAAGCCAGCCGCAACACCACGGCCAGAACCCGCCGTGACTAGTCCAACCGAATGGCGCAGGGTGTGCGGCAGTACGTTGCAGCTCTGCGCCTGTATTATTTGAATGGAGATGCCATGAAGGCTCTCATCGAATATATTGCAAAATCCCTGGTAGAACACCCCGATCAGGTGAACGTGCGCGAATCCCAGACCGGTAACCGTGTCCATCTTGAGCTCAGTGTGGCCAAGGATGATATGGGCCGTGTTATCGGTAAAAATGGGCGCGTGGCCAATTCTATCCGCACGCTGCTGCGGGTGGCCGCCGAGCGCGATGGCAAGCAAGCCTCGCTTGACGTGATGGAACCCTGATGGCCCCGAAGAAATCACGGGCCACGCTTGAAACAGGCTCGCCGTCCGTTGGCGAGCCTGAATATTTAGTGGTCGGATTTTTACGTCGCCCGCACGGCGTCAAGGGCGAGGTGCTGATGGATATCCATACTGATTTCCCGGACCGCCTTAAAACGGGCAAGACCGTTTTCGTGGGTGGCGAGTACCAACCCATGATCATCGCCAGCCTTCGTCCGCATGGGGCCGGAATGCTGGTGCGCTTTCGCGGGGTCAAGAACCCTGAAGAGGCCGGGCTATACCGCAATACCTGGGTCTACGTGCCAACCGCAGACCGGCCAGCATTGCCCGAAGGCGAGTATTACCACCACCAGCTGATCGGTTTGAACGTTATCAGCGACGAAGGCCGTGAGCTGGGAACCCTGGTGGACATCCTGGAGACAGGCGCAAACGAAGTTTATGTAGTGCGTGATGCAGATGGGAACGAAGTGCTGCTCCCTGCCATTCCTCCGGTCATTCTGGAAACCAGTCTTGCTGACCGTCAAATCCGCGTTCATCTGTTGGACGGGTTAATCTAAGATTCGTCTGGGGGCATCTTCCATAATGGACGACAAACGCTATTGGATCGGCTTCACTCTTGTAAAAGGCATCGGCGCGGTTCGCTTCCAGCGCCTGTTGGAGCGTTTCGGTGATGCGGGTTCCGCCTGGCGTGCCGCCCCGGTTGATTTAGCGGGAGCAGGCCTGGGTTTAAAAATGATCGAACGTCTGGTGGCTGTCCGCGAGAAGGTAGATTTGTCCCTGATCTGGGAGCAGATCCATTCCAAGGGAATCCAGGTCCTGACGTGGATGGACGAAGCCTATCCTCAACGCCTGAAGGAGATCGAACAACCGCCGCCCGTGCTCTATTTGCGCGGTGAACTATCCCCTGAAGATAGCTGGGCCGTTGCCATTGTGGGGACGCGCAGGGTAACATCGTATGGACGCCAAGTTACGGAAGAAATCTCTACGTACCTGGCTGCAAACGGTGTCACCGTGGTCAGCGGGCTGGCGCGCGGGGTGGATGCGATTGCGCACAATGCGGCGCTGAAGGCTGGCGGGCGTACGCTGGCTGTGCTAGGCTCGGGTGTCGACCGGATCTATCCACCTGAGAACCGTTCCATGGCCGAGCAGATTATCGAGCATGGCGCGGTCATGAGCGATTACGTGCCCGGAACCCCGCCGGAGTCTTCCAATTTTCCGCCTCGCAACCGGATTATTTCCGGCCTGTCGATGGCCGTGATCGTGATCGAAGCGGGGGAGACCAGCGGAGCACTGATTACTGCAGAATTTGCAGCCGACCAGGGACGAGAAGTATTTGCGGTCCCGGGCAATATTCTTGCTCCGCAGAGCAAGGGGACGAACCAGCTGATCCAACGGGGGGCGCTCCCACTCCTGAGCGCCAGCGATATCATGCAAGCGCTCAACCTGACCCGTGTAGGCGAACACAAAGCTGCCCGTAAAGCGTTGCCTGCCGACACCGTGGAAGCGAAGCTGCTCGAGACCATTGGCGAAGAACCTTTGCATGTGGACGAAATCCGCAACCAGACTGGCTTGCCAGTAGAAAAGGTTTCCGCTACACTTGTAATGATGGAACTTAAGGGTATGGTACGTCAGGTGGGTAACATGCACTATGTGGCAACACGTGAGGTACAATCCGACTATTGGGTGAATGATGAATAACTTGGATCACACTTATGCAATCATTATGGCGGGCGGTGGCGGCACGCGTTTATGGCCTGTTTCAAGGAAAGAACGTCCCAAACAGTTGCTGCCTCTTCTGGACGATAAGACACTTTTCCAGAGCACGGTAGCACGGCTGGAAAAATTGTTTCCTCCTCATCGTATTTTGGTTGTCACCGTAGCCGAACAGGCGAGCATCATGCAGGAGCAGGCTCCGGAGATACCGCTCAATAATTATTTGATCGAACCCGCTCCCCGAGGGACAGCCTCCGTTGTAGGCCTGGCGGCCGCGGTATTAAAAATGCGCGATCCGCAGGCGATGATGGCGGTGCTACCCTCTGACCATTTCATCCGTAACCGTGATTTATTCCATTACCTGCTTCGCGCTGCGCTGGATGTGGCCGAAAAGGGCTATTTGGTAACACTTGGCATCACCCCAACCTATCCTTCTACTGCGTATGGCTATATTCAGCAGGGCGATGCCTTGAATGGAGAGTTTAAATATCCTGTCTATGCCGTCAAGTGTTTTACCGAGAAGCCGGATGAACAGAAAGCGCAGAACTTTCTACGCAACGGTGATCATTCCTGGAATAGCGGCATGTTTATCTGGAACGCGAATGATATTTTGAATGAGATCAAAAAACAAATGCCTGAATTGAGTGATGCGGTTACAAAAATTTCTGCTG
>JAABUE010000198.1 GCA_011389535.1 Anaerolineales bacterium | reverse complement strand
CCAAACGGGTACAGCGGCGCCGCCTTCTCAGAAACGTAATCTCCATACCAGTGCGATTTCATGCCCGAGGGCTTGTGGTTGTAGAAGATCGGTAGCTGCCCGACGTGACGGGGAAAAGTGACCGGCAGCTTGCCGCCGGGGCTGGCATCGCCAAAAAGTAGTTCAGCTACTGCCGCGCCGCCTTCCTCGCCCGGAATCCAGGCTTCCAGGATAGCATCCGCGCTCTCATCCAGCCAGGGAATGGCATAGGGACGCCCGCTGATCAGCACCGTGACGACAGGTTTGCCAGTGGCCAGGACGGCTCTTGCCAGCTCTTCTTGCACACCGGGCAGACGCAGGTCGGCGCTGTCGCGGGTTTCGCCGGTGGTGCAGCTTGGCACCAGACCAGAGCGGTCGCCCATTACGAGCACCACCGCATCGGCCTGACTGGCAACCTCGAGGGCTTCGTCAAACCCGCTTTTATCTGCATCCAGGTTGTCGCAGCCTTTGGCATAGAGCACTTTTGTATCGGGGGAAACGGCAGCTTTGATGCCGTCCAGAACAGTGCTAACTTTGGGATTGTGTCCGGTCAGTGCGTCTACCTCCACGCCGACGAAGTCCGAACTGTCCGGAGCCTGGAATGCCAACAGTTCCACGGTGGCGGGATACGAGTAGTCACCGAGCTGACTGCGAGCGTTATCGGCATTCGGGCCGATGACGGCCAGTGTGCCAATGGATTTCTCGAGCGGCAGCAGCCCGTCGTTTTTCAGCAGGACCATACTTTTGCGGGCGATCTCACGGGCCAACCCCCGTTGCTCGGATGTTTCGAACACTTCGAGCACACGGCCTTCGTCTACATAGGGATCCTCGAACAGGCCAAGCTCGAACTTCTTTTGCAGGTGACGGCGGACAGCGGTATCGACTGTTTCGATATCCATGTCGCCCGCTTCGAGGGCCGCTTTGAGGGGATCGCCGTAGCAGACCACGGTCGGCAGCTCGACGTCGATGCCCGCCTGGAGGGCCAGGCGCCCCGCCGTGGACAGGTCACAAGCGACGTGATGGAAGTTGTGGATCATGAGGACAGCTTCGTAATCGGAGACAACCAGGCCGTCGAAGCCAAGATCGCCTCGCAGCAGGTCGGTCAGGATGCGGCGCGAAGTTGCTACCACTTCTCCATCCAGCTCAGGGTATGAGTTCATGATGGTTGCCAGGCCTGCATCCCGAATGGCGGCCTGGAACGGTGCCAGGAATGTTTCGTAAAGTTCGTGCTTGCCCATATAGACGGGCGCACAGTTTTGCCCGCCCTGTGACAGGCTGTGACCGATGAAATGTTTGCCGGTTGCCATCACGCCTTGGCTGAGATCATCCCCTTGCAGGCCGCGCACGTATGCCATGCCAAAGTGGCTGACCAGGGTCGGGTCTTCGCCAAATGTCTCTTCTGTGCGTCCCCAGCGTGGGTCACGCGAAACATCCAGGACCGGGGCCAGCGATTGGCGAGCACCGACCGCCAGCAACTGCTTGCGAATCTCTTTTGTCATTTGCTCGGCCAGCTCAGGCTGGAAGGTGCTGGCCAGCCCGATCATCTGCGGGAAAATGGTCCCGCCGAGCAGCATGGCGCCCGAACAGCTTTCTTCGTGTAAAATGGCCGGAATCCCCAGGCGAGTTTCTTCGAGCAGGAATTTTTGCAGTTGGTTTCCAGCTCGCGCAGCGGCGGCCGGATCCAGCAGGGAGGCGCCCGCAACCCGGGTGATCTGGCCGATTCCGTTACCCAGTTTTGATTTTATCTTTTCCGAGTCTAATTTTCCGCCCGTTTGAAGTTCATACATCCAATAGGATCCGATCTGGGCGAGCTTTTCATCAAGGGTCATTTGAGAGAGCAAAGTCTCAAGGCGTTTTTTGAATGGTGCCATCAAATCCTCTAATTTTGTTAATTGGTTTATAAACTGACCTGCCGACCGGATCGCGTCTAAACATCGAACAGGCGCGATACAACGACAGCACGGGTTGTCTCGAATTTTTCCTTTATCACCCACCCGAAAGATATGGAAGCACGGTATATCGGCGAGAAAACTTTGTTTGGTCTTTGTTATTCCTTCATGGCGCCCATAGCGATGCCGCTGACAATATATCTTGAGAAAAGAGCGTAAATGATAATAATAGGCACGACGGTGACAGCCAGGCCCAGATAAATAGCGCCATATTCGGTGCGGTATACATCGCCTCGAAGTGTTCCTATTAACATGGGTAAGGTATATTTTTCTCTCGATGAGATCAGGATGAATGCGTTGAAGAAGTTGTTCCAGGAAGCCACAAAGGCAAAGATGCCCAGGGTCATGGCACCGGGCATTGCCAAAGGCATCATAATTTTATGAAAAATTGCCAGTTCACTGGCTCCATCGATCCTGGCCGCGTCAATAAGGTCTTGCACGACCACGGACTCTAGGTATTGCATCCCAAAGAACACCGCGCCCGCATTTGCGATGAGCGGCAATATGAGCGCAAGGTAATTATCTGTAAGCCCCAGCCTGGACATATACTGATAAAAACCAATGATGGAAAGTTGCATAGGGATCATGACCAGGACAATGATGAAGTTGGAAAACAGATTTTTTCCTTTGAAGTCATAGACTACCAGACCATATGCAGTAAGCAGAGAGAAGTACACTGTGATTACGGTTGAAGCAGCAGCTACAAGCAGGCTGTTTGAAAAGCCTCTCACCATGTCAAGTCCCCTGCCCACCAAAATTCCATAGTTTCCAACCACGTGCGTGCTCGGGAGAAAACTGATGCCCTGCTGGATTTCTACCGTGGAGCGGGTTGCATTAACGATCAATAACCAGATAGGTACTATGGTGACAATCAA
>JAABUE010000197.1 GCA_011389535.1 Anaerolineales bacterium | reverse complement strand
AAATGCTCGACGTCGAACATGCCCATGTTGGAGACGGAGAATGTCGATCCTTCGATATCATCAGATTTGACTTTTCCTTCTCGCACCCGCGCAGCCATGCTCTTGACTTCCAGGGAAATCTGACGCAATGGTTTCTGGTCAGCATTCCTGCACACGACGGTCAGCAGACCGCCTTCGATGGCAACCGCGTTGCCGATGTTGATTGCGCCATGCCGAGTGACTTTGTCGTCATCCAGGGAGGCATTCAAATTCGGGAACTCTCGCAAAGTCAATGCGACAGCTTTGACGATGAAATCATTCACCGAGAGTTTCTCGTTATCCGGCAGGTACTCGTTTATCTGCTTGCGCAGGTCCAGCAGGGCGTTCATCTTATATTCATGGGTGACGAAGAAGTGCGGAACAGTGGTGGTGCTTTCGGTCATGCGGCGGGCAATGGCCTGGCGCAACCGGGTCAACTGGACCGTCTCGTCTTCGCGTGGTTCTGCGCTGAAGGAAGGGATTGGCGCCAGGGCAGGCGCTTTTTCGGCCGGTTCTTTCGGCGCAGGCGCAGTTGGGCCTTCTTCCAGGGCTTTTTCGATGTCACGACGAATGATGCGCCCACCGGGGCCGGTCCCCTGGATGTTGCCCAGGTCTAAATTCTCTTCTTCGGCCACTCGGCGCGCCAACGGAGAAGCTTTGATTCGCCCGTCGGTGGATGCAGCTCTAGGGGCAGCTTCCTCTTGTTTGGCCCTCGCAGGCTCGGGTTTAGACGGCTGCGCTTCTGCCTTGTCGTCCGAGGCGGGTTGTTCCTTCTCAGCTTTGGGCGCAGTCTCTTCAGCGGCTTCAGCCGGGGCTGCCTGCTGACCGCTATCTGCAGAGGGCTGATCGCTAACCTCTTCCCCCTCCTCTCCAACCACAGCGATCGGGGTGCTGACCGGTACAACCGCGCCCTGGTCGACCAGGTGTTTCAGAACAACGCCGCTGGCAGATGACTCCACCTCGACGGTGGCCTTGTCGGTTTCGATCTCAGCCAGCACGTCGCCCTTATTGATGGCTTCGCCCTCGTTCTTCACCCAGCGAACGAGCGTGCCCTCGGCCATGTCAAAGCCCAGTTTAGGCATGGAAATGGTTTCAGCCATTATTTCATAACCTCCTTCACCGCTTTCACGATATCGGGCGGCTGCGGCAGAGCCATCTGTTCAAGCTCCCGGTTGTATGGCAGTGGGACTTCTTTTTGCGCCACACGAAGGATGGGTGCATCGACATAATCAAATGCTTCTTCGTAGATCCGGCTGGCGATTTCGGAGCCCACGCCATAGGACCTCCAGCCTTCTTCGACAACGACTGCGCGGTTCGTTTTCTTGAACGATTCGAGTACGGGCTCCATATCGAGCGGTCGCAGCGTGCGCAGGTCGACTACTTCGACCTCGATTCCCTCTTTAGCAAGTTCCTCGGCGGCCTTCATCGAGAGTTCCAGTCCCTTGCAGTAGGTGACGATGGTCACGTCTGAGCCGGGGCGTTGGATCTTTGATTTGCCGATCGGGATGGTATATTCTTCATCGGGCACATCGCCACGGACCTGGTACATGGTAGCGTGCTCGATGAACAGGACCGGGTCATCCGAACGGATGGCCGATTTGAGCAGTCCCTTGGCATCTTCCGGGGTGCCAGGGCTGACTACTTTGAGGCCGGGGAAGTGTGCAAAAATTGCATCCGGGGTTTGCGAATGGGTTGCGCCGAGCTGGCGTCCACCGCCGCCCACCGCGCGGATTACCATCGGGACCTTGAACTGGCCTCCAAACATATAATGCAATTTAGGCGCCTGGTTGACGATATAATCCATCGCCGCAAAAGCGAAGTTGATCGTCATCAATTCTGCGATCGGGCGCTGGCCGACCATAGCTGCCCCGATGGCCCCGCCGATAATCGCATTTTCGGCAATCGGCGTATCTTTAATCCGCTCGGGGCCGTACTTATCATAAAACCCTTTGGTGACGGCATACGTGCCGCCCCACACACCAACTTCTTGACCCATGATAAAGACAGCCGGGTCACGGTCCATTTCTTCCATCAAGGCCTGGGAAATTGCTTCACGCATCGTTAATCTAGCCATAGGTTCCTCTTTACCACGGAGACTCTAAGACACAAAGACACAAAAAAAGTTTGAATAGTGTCTCGTGACCCGGTGTCTTGGTGGTTAATTTTCAACATATACGTTTTCCCAGAGCGCCTCGGGGGCCGGCTCGGGGCTGGATTCTGCAAACTCGACCGCTTCCTGGGCTTCCTGCAAGGCGCGTTCTTCGATCTCATCCAGCGCCTTGGAAGATGCCGTCTTCTTAGAGAGCAGTCCCTTACGGAAGATGCCGATCGGGTCGTTTTCCTTCCACTTTTCGACTTCCTGTTTCTCGCGATAACGCTCGGGGTCGCCCATCGAGTGTCCCATAAAACGATAGGTCACGATCTCCAGGAAATAGGGTCCTTCGCCCGAGCGCACCTTCTCAATCGCCCTCTTGGAAGCCTCATAGACGTTCATAACATCCATGCCTTCGATGCGCTCATTCGGGATCGCGTACCCTTCCGCTTTCTGGCGGATTTCTGCTACTGCCGAAGCGCGTTCCACCGATGTACCCATGCCGTACTTGTTATTCTCGCAGACCCACAGCACCGGCAGGTTCCAGACCTTGCTCAGGTTCAGCGCCTCGTGGAAGAAACCGATATTGGTCGCGCCTTCGCCGAACATGCAGATGGTGATGCTGTCGTTTCCGGCATACTGGTCGCCCAGCGCCATTCCCGCTGCAATCGGCAGGTGCCCACCCACAATGGCATGCCCGCCCCACATATTCTTTTCGGGGCTGGCCATGTGCATCGAACCGCCTTTGCCTTTCGATACGCCGGTCGCCTTGCCCATCAGCTCCGCCATCACCTCGTTAGCAGAAATGCCAC
>JAABUE010000196.1 GCA_011389535.1 Anaerolineales bacterium | reverse complement strand
TTGCGTTTCGCCGGCTTCTAGTTGGCTGCTGTTCAGTCCGCTGGTGAATCCACGCTGCATAGGCGCTCCCGTGATTAATTTGATTTTGCCAAATTATTCGAGAGAACTCCGAATATGACTATGACATTATCAGGTAAGCAATGTCCAAATCATACAAGACGTGCGCTAAAGAAGCGTTAATATAAGCGTTAACTATTGTGAAAGAAAACACACCTGCGAGCGCCTATTTGGCGTTTTCTTCGCCCCCGACGGTCTCCTCGATTGATAAATTTGGCCCTCTCAAAGGCAGATTCGGGATCACCACCGCACCCTGTCGTTCTCTGGCTGCCTGTCCCTGGGCAAAGCGTAACTCATTGTCCATTTTCAACTCGTCGAATATCGTCGTCGCGCGGAAGTGGCAATCGACTGCCCAGGCGATCTGGCCGGCGCGGTCGTACAGGCGGCGCAAGGAAAGATATGTGCGCGCCAGATCAGGCCGCGCGCGGATCTGGCGCAAAAGATGCATCGACTCGATCAGGTTGGTTTCGATCTGTGTCCAGGCTGGATAAGGGAAACGCGTGTTGATGTCTGCCTGTAATTTCAAAGCAATCCCTATGGCCCAACGGTTTCCTGACTGTTGCGCTTCTCGTAAAGCTACTTTTAGCTCATTCAGCGCGGGTTGCGATTTCCCGGCCAGGAAAAGGCTTTCGGCCAGGAACAGACGGGGTAGATACTGGAATACACGATGCCCAACCTGCTCGGCCCATTTAACGGCTGATTGGATGGTTTTTATGCCTGTGGTTGTTTCGCCATTCTGCGCCTGCGCATAACCTCGTAAACTGAGCACCATATATAGGGGTGGCGTGATCTCTTCGAACTCCCGTGGTTCCGTAATGGGAGAAAGGGTTTCCAGGCATTCATCCCATCTGTGGAGGCCAGCCTGCACCATCGCTAACTGCATGCGAGCGAAGGTTGTGGTCGCATCCGGGCTGCTCCCTGAGCCTGCTTCCGCCATGGACAGCCCTCGCCGGCTGACCTCGATAGCCCGCTCCCATGCCCCAACGCGCGAGTATGCCACCCCCAGATATCCCAACACGATCGGCAGGTCTTCCGGCGGCCGCACCCGCGGATCGGTTTCAATAATCTCATCGTAGATATTGACATAGCGCAGCAGGTGGGCAATCGCGTCATCGAAGGCCGCCATCGCAATGCTGACCCGTCCCAGCATGCGCAGGGAGGCATATAACAGCTCAGGTTCTTCCAATTCCTCGGCCACGCGCAGGGTACGGCGGGCATAGTCGCTGGCAGTTTCCGGTTGGCCGCGCAGCCAGAAGAATTGCGCCGCACGCCGGAAGATTTGCCCCAGGCGCTGTTCATCTCCCAGGATGACCGCCAGATGCTCGGTTTCGTTCAGGATCTCGATGGCGCGCTGCATGTTGCCTGTGAAAGCGTAGGCCTGGGCCAGTTGCAAGTTGATGTCGATCCGTTCGCTTCTCTGGCGCGGTCCCGGCAACTGCCCGAGCAAATTGACTGCTTGCAGGCCAAACTGGCGCGCTTCATGATAGGAACGCAAACGCAAAGCCTGTTCCCCGGCCTGGGTGAGATAGGGCAGGGCTTTGAGCGGCTGGTCGCTGCGGGCGAAGTGGTGCGCCAGCGTGGTGACGCCCGCCGGCGGGATGGCGTTTTCCAGCACGTTTGCGATCCTGCCGTGGATAAACTCACGCCGGGCACGGCTCAATCCTGCATAGGCCACCTGGCGGAATTTATCGTGGCGGAAATCGTAACCTTGCACCCCTTCCACGACCAGTCCGCGCTGGAGCCATTCTTCTATAAAGAGGATGATTTTCTCGCTGGAGTTTTCCAGGATTTCCTGGAGCAGAGGAAAGCTGAACGACCGCCCAATGGCGGCAGCGCACGCCAGGGCTTCGTGGCTGTCCGTGGCAAGCCTGTCCAGGCGGGCCTCGATGACGCGTTGGATGGAATTGGGAATGGATGTAACCGGCAAGGGCAAATGTACCCCGCCGGTTTCCTGCAATGCACGGACGGTTTCCACGATGAAGAACGGATTCCCCTCGGTTTCCTGGTAAAGACGCTGGAAAAAGATCGAGTCGCTGGCTTCCCGTGGGTCGAGCTGGCGGGCCAGGTCGGCGGTTTCGACCGGAGAAAGCCGGGGCAGTTCGATGGTGCAGAGAGAGTCGCCGCGCTGGATCGTCCGCAATAAAGACCGTCGTTCGGCGGGCAGGTCTTCCAAGCGGAATAGCCCGATGATCAGTAGTTGCGTGGAAAGCACGCGCCGTGTCAGGGAGGCCAGCAATTCCCAGGTGGGCGTATCCGCCCAGTGCAGGTCATCCAGGATGAGTTGCATTGGCGGAGTCTGGCAGGTTTCACTCAGGTGGATGATGAGCTTGACCAGCGCCTCGCGCAATGCGGCCCCGTCCACGTGGTAGGAGGAAAAGTTCGCGTACGGGCCTTGCCGGCCTAGTTCCGGAAGGATCGGGAGCAGGGTGGTTGCCCAGGAGGGCAGCGAGTGTGTGTTAACAAGCTGCTCGAGCAGCGCTGAATTCTCCAGCGCCTGACGCAGTGGGGCAAAAGGCACCATGCTGTCCAGCTCGTAACAGGCGCTTTGTAGGCCGGAAAGATGTGGATGTAAGGCCAGGTATTCTTGCAGCAGACGGGTTTTGCCGATGCCTGCTTCCCCGGTTACCAGCACCAGACGGCCTGCACCCCCGGCTGCCCCTTTATAGGCCTCCTCAAGAGTCTCGAGTTCGCTTTGCCTGCCGATGAAGGGCAGAGCGAAAAAAGATTGCGGCCTGGGAATCCCTGCCTGGCGTGGGGGGATGATCGCTTTGGCAGGCTTTGTTTCGAACAGCGCCTGGCCGCTTTGAATGGATTGCAGCAACGACTGGGTTTCGGGTAGCGGCTCGGTGTCCAGTTCTTCAACCAACGAGCGTGCGAAGGAATGATAGGTCTGAATGGC
>JAABUE010000195.1 GCA_011389535.1 Anaerolineales bacterium | reverse complement strand
AGCCCGAAATCCTGACGCGCGGGTTTCTCTCGCCTGATGACGCCAATGAACTGCTCCCCGAAGTGCGAAAGCGCATCATGGACATTGTCAATGGCGGCGGCTTGGATGCGGAAAAAGACATTGCCGGCGCAGTCAAGTCATTTTTGTACAATGAGACCAAGCGCAGGCCGATGGTGTTTGTGACGTTGAGTAAAACGTAGACCTGGAGTTTCTCTCAAGTCAAAAAGAATAAATAGTTTGGTAGCAAAAGTCGGGAGAAATCTTCTTCCGACTTTTTCTATTGAGTAAAGTAGATTTGTGGACTTACCAAACTTCTCGATCCCAGCCCTGTTCGCCTCGCAAGGGGACAAAAGCGACGGCAGTTTCGATTTTGCTGTGGAAATCGTCCCCTTTCCTTTCCCACACTTCCAGGTTTTGGGTACCCCTGCCTCCGACCGGCAAGACCAGGCGGCCGCCATCTTCCAGTTGCTTTAGCAAAGGTTTTGGCGCCTCCGGTGCAGCGGCAGCCACCAGGATCCCGGCGTAAGGTGCGTTTTCAGGCCAGCCCAGCGAACCATCCCCTACGTGGACGTGCACATTGTCCAGCCCGAGCTCCATGAGCAGTGCTTCGGCCTGTGCGGCCAGTTCCGGAACGTACTCGACAGTGTGCACCTCTGCGGCCATCATTGCCAGAATGGCTGCCTGATAGCCGGAACCCGTACCGATTTCGAGCACGCGTTCATCTCCACCCAATCCAAGTAAAGCTGTCATCAGGGCCACGATGTAGGGTTGGGAGATCGTCTGCGAGTGGCCGATCGGTAACGGGCCGTCATCGTGTGCCGCATCATGGTAACGCTCCGGTACAAAAAGATGGCGCGGGATTGACTCGAAAGCCGCCAGCAGGCGTGGATCTTTCAATCCGCGCCGCAAGATTTGCTTATTGACCATCCGACTGCGCTGGCGCTCGTACTCATCCATGCAGCACCCTGGCAATTTGCCGGTCCACCTTTCCCATCGGGTAATCCGCCATTTCTTCCAGTTTAACCCATTTAAGGTTTTCATTGGCAGAAGTGTTGACCAGTTCACAGCGAAAAGCGTGGACCATGACCCGAAAATGTGTGTACGCATGTTGGACGGTGACCAGCGCTTCGCCCGTCCGGACCTTGAGCTGGTATCCGGCTTCCAGCGCGGACTCCAACTCCTCGGCCGGTTCGCCGTCAACCCGCCCATTGGGAAATTCCCACATCCCGCCCAGTAAGCCTTTTGAGGGGCGTTTTGCCAGCAAAACCTTTCCGTTCATTGTCATAACGCCAGCCGCATGGGTGAAAAAAGGCGTCTCTTTCCTGGGCTTCAACACCGGGCGCTGCTCCTGGGTGCCGTTGGCGCGGGCCTCGCAAATTTCCATCAGCGGGCAGAGCAGGCAGCGCGGGTTTCTCGGCAGACAAATCGTCGCTCCAAGGTCCATCAGCGCCTGGTTGTAATCGCCTGCCTGTCCTCTGGGGAGATGCCCGGCAGTCAGGTTCCACAGGATTTTTTCGCCGGCAGGAGAATCGGCCGCCTCACTCACATCGAACAGACGGGCAAATACGCGCCGCAAGTTGCCGTCCAGGGTGGGTTCGTCCATATTAAAGGCGATGGAGGCAATCGCACCTACGGTATAGCGTCCAATGCCGGGCAGCTCTCGCAGCGCCTTCAAATCGCGGGGCAATTCACCACCGTGTTTTTCAACGACAATTTTAGAGGCTTTGTGCAGGTTGCGCGCGCGGCTGTAGTAGCCAAGCCCCTCCCATGCATTGAGCACATCTTGTTCCGAAGCGCCGGCAAGCTCCTTGACGGTGGGGAACAGGCGCATCCATTTTTCAAAATAGGGGATAACCGCCTCAACGCGGGTCTGCTGCAGCATGATCTCGGAAACCCACACGGCATACGGGTCGGGATGACCGCGCCAGGGCAGAGTCCGGCCCTGAAGGCGGTACCAGTTCAACAGTCGGGAGGCGAGGCGGGACGTCATGCGTATAACCAATAAATTGATCTTATGGTAAACAGGGGGCAAGAGCCAGGTTGGACAGGTAGGTCAGGTTTGCGTCTGGAAACACGAGCAATCTGGCCTCGATGTAATTATCACGCTGGCAGCCCAATACGATCACGTCCCGGCCGTGGACATTTTCAACCGGGACACCTTTATTAGGGAATACGACTTCGCGCACATCCCGGTTGAGCAGTTTGAAGCCGAGCCGCGGGTAATCGCGAGGCTCATAGGAAGGCCAGGGGGTGGCTGAGGTCAACCCGGCGTTGGCGCTGAAGGTGCGTGGGTACAACAGCCGCCCTTGAAGGGTGACTGCTTCCGGCTGGTTATTAAAAGATCGAATTTCTTCGGCAGAAACAATGTTTTGATGTTCAGCGATTTGAGACTGGAGATTGGCAATCTCGAGGTTAGGATAGCGCGCCGGGGGATTGATGCTTTCCGCGATCCAGGGCAGGGCGCCGATCAGTGCAAACGCAGCAGCAAAGGGGAGGATCTGGCCGGCAAAATTCCGTCCAAGGTTTGGTGAACCCGCTTTGTGCGTTTCTTCCGTTTCCAATAAGCGAGCGCCAAATGTTCTTGCGGACCAGAACAGAAGCTCGGCAAAGCCAATCCCGAAGTAGAAGTAGGCAATCCAATCAGCGGGTAGATCGTAGCGCCAACCTGAAAAGCGGCCAATGCCGTTAGCGGCGGCATACCCCAGGTTGAAGGCCAAGGGCAGCAGGCCGGCCCATTGCCAGCGCTTCCAGGCTGCCCCCAGGCCAACGGCAATGACGGCAAGGTAGCCGATTAATAATAGAATATTACTCCCGGCCAGGGTGCCGTCGAAGGAGGTCCAGTACAGGTTGACAGGCTCGCGCAGGCCGTTAAACGGAGCGATCAACGGCAAAGCCAATAAGGCGCCAACTTCGGTTGCCAGGAAATGATTACTGATGAATTCGGCTACAAAACCGGGGTCATTAATCGCAAAGGTGAT
>JAABUE010000194.1 GCA_011389535.1 Anaerolineales bacterium | reverse complement strand
TGAAATACGGGATTCTCTTTTTTGTCCTGATCTTTACCGCCTTCTTCCTGTTTGAAATCTTGATGAACATGCGGATTCATCCCTTTCAATACACCCTTGTAGGGGCCGCCATGTGTCTGTTCTATCTGGTTGTGCTGGCCCTGTCGGAATTCATGGCTTTCGGGGGAGCCTACCTGCTGGGTGCCGTCATCGCCGTCCTTACGATCAGCCTCTATTCCGCCAGTGTACTGCGGGGCGGGCGGCGAGCCCTGATCATCGCCGCTTGGATGGCTCTGGTTTATGCGCTTCTGTACTTTATTCTCCGGTTACAGGACTACGCCCTGCTGGTTGGCGCTTCGGGGCTCTTCGCCTCCCTGGCCATCGTGATGTACGCCACCCGCAACGTGGACTGGTACGCCCGGGAGCCGCGGAGAGAAGTCGTAAAAAAACAAGGAACCCGAAACCCGGTCTGATTGTACGAGGCCGAGGCCGCGGACGGCCTTACCCTTGCGCTTCCTCCTAATCGTTATGCAAAGGAGAACAACCATGACAAGACGCAACATTATCCATTTCCATGCCGAGAGTTGGGATGGGCGCATGCTCGGCTGTCAGGGACTCCACCCGGCCATGGCCGAGGCAACGCCGAATATCGACAGGTTGGCCCAGGAAGGGACCCTCTTCCGGAACACCTACTGCACGAACCCCATCTGCTGCCCCTCCCGGGCGAACATGCTCTCCGGCACCTATACGCATACCTGCGAGAGCTGGAGCAACTTCAAGGGGTTGGAGAAGGGCATGTGGACGTACCATCACGCCTTGCAACAAAGCCACGAGGTGCTGCTGCTCGGCAAGCACATGGACTATCTTAGCGGCGGGCATTCGGTCATGAACCGTGTCGCCGATTTTTTGGAGCCGCTGAACACGGCATGCCATCCGGTCATGAACGCCGACCCCGCCCAGGAATACGGCGTCGATGCAGGGAACGAGCGGCGCTATCACCAAGACGACTGGACGAGCGCCGACCGGGCCATCGAATTCATCCGTTCGCGCAGGCCCGGGGACCGTCCCTTCTTCATTTCGCTCAATCCCGGTCTTGTGCATGCGGCGTTTCGTACCAATCGATACTGGTGGGACCGCATCCCGGAAGAATTGGTGGATGTGCCCCCAATGGATGAGAACCAGCATCCGGCCGAGGAGTACCAGAAAAAAGCCAAGGCGTGGCGGCACGGGCTTGACGAAGATACCGTCCAGACCGTCCGACGAATTTATTTTGCAATGTGCGCGGAAGCGGATGGCATCGTGGGAGAAATCATGGGCGCAGTTCAGGAATCCGCCCTGGCGGATGAGACGGTCGTCATTTTCTCGGGCGACCATGGCGAGCTGGCCCTGGAGCATCAGCAGTACTACAAGATGAGCCTTTTGGAGGGCTCGGCGCGCGTGCCTCTTGTCCTGAAGGGACCCGGTATCAAACCGGGACAGCGTATCGAAACCCCGGTATCGCTGATTGACATGGCGCCGACGATTTGCGAGTTGGCGGGAATGGAGAAGCGTGACGGCTTCGAGGGCGAATCGTTACTGCCCCTGGCCCGGGGTGAGACCACGCAGAGTCGAGGTTGGGCGCTTGCCAGCTACTCCGGGGTAACGTCCAACACAATGTCCTGGATGCTTCGCAAGGGGGATGCCAAGCTGATTGTACATGAGGGCTATCCCTCTCGTCTGTTCAACCTGCATGACGACCCCGGAGAGTTGAACGATGTCATTGAACAGGAGCCGGAAACGGCGGCGGAGTTGCTCGCAATTATCGACGCGAACGTCGATCGAGAAGCGACGCTCAAGGTATGGCAGGAGTGGCGCAAACACAACTTCGCTCAGTTTCAGCGCCAAGCCAAACGCGGTTTGTATGATGACAACTCGTACGCCCTGACGGCGAATCCGTCTTCCGATTATCAAGAGATGATGAACAACGCATTTACCGGCTGGACCGAAGAAGACGAAGATCGAGTCGCTGAGTGGCTAAAACAAAGATGAAAAGTGAAAAAGAAAAAATGCTGGCGGGGGATCTGTACGACGCTTCCGATCAACGGCTAACTCAAGAGCGTCAACGAGCACGGGCCTTGATCCGGCAAATGAATGGTACACACTATGCAGACAAGTCTGCGTACAAACAGATCCTATCCTCTCTCTTGCCGAATGCGGCTGCTGACACTTGGATTGAACCGCCTTTTTTTTGCGATTATGGCTACAATCTCTATACCGGCGAAAAGGTGTACTTCAATTTTAATTGCGTCCTTCTGGATGGGATGCCCATTCGGATCGGCTCGAACGTTTTATTCGGTCCCAATGTCCAACTCTATACCGCGGCTCATCCTGTCGATGCCTTGGCGCGGCGCAAGGGGCTTGAGTTTTCCAAACCGATCTCCATCGGAAGCGATTGCTGGATCGGGGGCTCTGCGATCATTCTCCCGGGGGTAACGATTGGAGACCGCTGTATTGTCGGGGCGGGTGCCGTGGTAACAAGAGACGTTCCCGCAGATACCAATGTGGTTGGAAATCCAGCCAGACCCATCGCTCGGTAGGGTTCGCGCAACGGGTGGGAGTTCGGTCACGGGCGGATAGCAGGGCGACGCTTCGGACGCCCTTCTCCCTCAATACCGGAAAAAACAACGGGGCGCTCCCTCTTGGGGAACGCCCCGTCGGTTTTCGGCCGAATCGGCGGTTAATAATCTACGTTGTTCTCGTTGATTTCCGTGTTGCCGCCGCCGGTCGCACTCGCCGACAACGAATCGTAGCCACCGTCGCCGTTGTCCGTCAGGTCGCTGTCGCTGAAGTTGATGATCGCGTCCGCGCCGGCCCCCCCGGCTTGGGCCGCTACCTCGCGGACACCGTAATCCGCGTTGAAGCGGGCGATGATGTTCGCCAGGCTTATGGTGGCGGCGCCGTCATCGGCATAGGCATCGATGTAGGCGATGCCGTCGTCGAAATTGCCGCCCGCGGTGACGTTGTTCACCATCACCAGGGCATTGCCGTTG
>JAABUE010000193.1 GCA_011389535.1 Anaerolineales bacterium | reverse complement strand
AGAAGTCTCCAGTCTCCAATCTCTTTTTTTCTATCCTCTTTCGAAGCTTGCATATGGAACTGAACTTAATTGGTATCGTCGCAGCTACCAGCGCCTTCCTCGGCATCTGGCTCGGGCACGTTTCCGTGCGGGCCATTGAACGTAAGGTTACAAAACTCTGGCCGCCAATGCTGATTGCCCTCATCCTCGGCCTCACCCTCGAAACCTGGTCACTGATCACTGATCACTCGTTACTGTCCACTGCTCTTGGTATCCTCGGCATCACCATCCTCTGGGATGCGCTCGAGTTCGTCCGCCAGGAAAAGCGCATCAAAAAGGGACACGCTCCCGCCAACCCGCATAACCTCCGGCACGCCCAAATCCTGGCCAGCTACCCTTCTGCCACCACGCTCGACCTGCTCAAGCGCGATCCCATCGGCCACCCCGTCACTTCGGAAGAAGCCATCCTACTGATCACTGATCACTGATTACTGATTACTGATAACTATGAACTCTTTTGGTCTCCTCCTCGGCCTCGCCACCTTCTTGATCATCGGCCTCGGCTTCGTCTGGGTCATCCGCGGTGAGCGTTATTTTGGCTATCTGTGGTGGCCTTATGTGATGGGACTCGGCGGCCTGGTTGTGCTTGGCTCGCTTTTCATCCGCTCAGACTGGGGGTCTGCCCTGCTGGGCGCCTTTGGCGCTTCCCTCATCTGGGGCTCGACCGAGCTCAAGGAACAGGCCATCCGGGCTGAATTGGGTTGGTTTTCCTTCAACGGGAAAAAATTTGACCCTCCTTTGAAAGCTATTATTGCTAAATGGAAAGCGCCACACCTATGATAGGGATTTTAGTCATGGCTTACGGCGGCCCGAACAACCTGGACGAAGTTGAGCCGTATCTTTTGGATGTGCGCGGCTATCGCCCGACATCCCAGGAAATCATCCACGAGGTACGCGAACGCTACCGTCAAATTGGCGGCCGCTCGCCCATCCTGGAGAGAACCTGCGACCAGGCGAATGCGCTCGAAGCTGCACTGAATTCGAAAGGGCAGCGTTTCAAAGCGTTCGTCGGGATGCGCCACTGGCACCCGTTTATTGACCAGGCATTGGCCGATATGTCTGCCGCGGGAATTGATAAGGCAGTAGGCTTGGTGATGGCGCCTCATTACTCACGCATGAGCATCGGCGCTTATTTCAAAAAAGTGCAGGAAGCCGGCTCCGGACCGGAAATTGCGCCAATCGAACGCTGGCATTTATTGCCAGGCTATCTGGACGCGCTGGCAGGACGGGTAACCTCTGCTCTCGAAAAATTCCCTGCTGAGGTGCGCGCAGAAGTGCCGGTCATCTTCACCGCGCACAGCCTGCCGGAGCGTATTCTTGAATGGAACGATCCGTATCCCGACGAACTGAATGCGACTGTGGTAGAACTTGCCAAAAGGCTCGACTCCAACCCGTATGAATTTGCGTTCCAGTCCGCCGCAATTTCCAGCCAACCCTGGCTCGGCCCGGATGCCGGAGAGGTGATCGAAAGACTGTCATCCGAAGGACGCAAGCACGTCCTGATTGCGCCGATCGGCTTCGTCTGCGAGCATGTAGAAGTGCTCTATGATGTGGACATCGTATTCAAACAACAGGCCGCATCGCTCGGAATACAGCTCGAACGCATCGAAATGCTGAACACAGCGCCGCAAATGATCAACGGCCTTGCCGACCTGGTTATTGATGTTGTAAAGGAAAAGAAGTGGTTATGAAACACATTATTGTCATAGGTGGCGGCATTGCCGGGCTTTCGGCAGCTTATTACGCGCGCAAAAAATCACCTGATCTCCAGGTTACCCTGCTCGAAGCAGGCGACCGCTGGGGCGGCAAAATCACCACTGATCGTGTTTCTCTCGAGGATGGCGAGTTCATCATCGAGGGCGGCCCGGATACCTTCCTCGCCACAAAACCCTGGGGTGTGGCGCTTTGCAAGGAACTTGGCCTGGCCGACCGCCTGCACGGCACCAATCCGCACCAGAAGAACACTTACGTTCTGCACAAAAACAAACTCCAGCTGCTGCCCGATGGCCTCGCGATGATGATTCCCACCAACATCCCCTCCATCCTGAAATCGCAGCTCGTTTCCTGGCCCGGAAAAGTCCGTATGGGGTTGGATTTCTTGCTCCCGGCCCATAACGGTCAACACGACGAGAGCCTTGGTCAATTTGTCTCCCGCCGCCTTGGCCGGGAAGCCTACGAGAACCTGATCGAGCCGCTTATGTCCGGCATCTACGCCGGCGATGGCGACCAGCTGTCGCTCCGCTCCACTTTCCCCTACCTGCACGACCTTGAACACAAATATGGCTCCCTTGCTCGAGGCGCGCTCCAGATGCGCCAGCAGATGGCTGCCCGTGGGCAGTCGGCGCAGGGTTCCCGCTCCGCTTTCCTGACCCCCACCACCGGGCTGGCCGAAATTGTTGAGAAATTGGTTGAAAGTTTAAGGTTGAATGGTACGGATTTGCGGCTGAATGCCCCCGTCAAAACGGTGCAACGAGGAAACGGGAAAACGTGGAATGTAGAATTGGAAACGGGTGAGGTCATCGAAGCTGATTCCGTTATCCTGGCTACTCCTGCTCCTGTGACCGGTTCCCTGGTTGCCTCGCTCGACCCCCAGCTTGCTTCCGTTTTAGAGAGCATCCATTATGCTTCTACAGCCACCGTCACCCTGGCTTACCGGCAGGGCGACATATCCCGCCCGTTGGACGGGTACGGTTACGTGATCCCCCGCCGTGAGGGACGCCGCGCCCTGGCCTGCACCTGGACCTCGACCAAATTCCCGCACCGCGCCCCCGATGGCTATGCCCTGATCCGGGTCTTCGTTGGCCGCGCCGGGCAGGCCCTCACCCCTAACCCCTCTCCCGAAGGGAGAGGGGAGCGACTCCCTTCCCCCTTCGGGGGAAGGGTTGGGGATGAGGGCAAGTGCAGAAACCATCCAATCCTGGCTCATCACCCGCATCGCCGCCATGCTGGAATTGGATCCCGCTTCGATCGATCCGCGCCAGCCGTTCACCTATTACGGGCTCGG
>JAABUE010000192.1 GCA_011389535.1 Anaerolineales bacterium | reverse complement strand
ATGCTTTTTGTTGGCACAAATATCATCCTCGGAATCGAGATCCCTGTAAAGTTTTTAAGGTGCTTTCATTTCACCAAAAAGTGTTACCTATTTATGAACCATCCCAAAATTCTTATATAAAAGTATTGCATTTCTCCCTGGTATGTAGTAATATTTATTCGGCAGACGCTAGGGTGCCCCCCTCACCCTGGCGTTTGCTATTTAATCCAAAAAACAAAAAGACCTGTCAGATTTTTCCCCTACGGGGACGCTTCGCGAAAACCTGACAGGTCTCCTGATTTAACTGGCAATTTTCTTCAGCGCTTCTCCAAAGCGAGAAACTTCGTCCAGGGTGTTGTAATGAACCCCTCCCACCCGTACCATACCCCCGCTGGCTTCCAGGCCTAACCTTTCAGTGACAGCCAGGGCATAGTAATTCCCATCCCAGACGTAAAAACCTTCTTTTCCCAATGCTTCCGCTAACTCACGCGGGTGCTTGTCTTCCAGCGTAAACGAGACGGTTGGGACGCGCTCATCCAGTCGTTTCATATCCGTCAGGCCGTGAATGTGCGTTCCCGGGACAACCTGGATAGCCTCGATCAACGCGCGGCTCAGCTCGAACTCGTAAGCGCGGATAGCCGTCATAGCTGCTTTCAGGTTCCGCCGACGACCGATAAACCCTTCTTCTGAAAGGCTGTTCTTTTGGGCATCGGCAAAACCTCCCGCCAGCCACTCGAAATATTCCAGCGCTCCCAGTACACCCGCAATCCCTTCGTGATTTTGGGTGCCTGTCATCCATTTTCCGGGTGGGGTATCCGGCGCAGGGCGGACTTTGTAAGCTTTCAAATCTTCCAGTAGTTCCAGTTTTCCATATAATGCGCCGACGTGGGGGCCAAAGAATTTGTAAGCGCTGCAAACCAGAAAATCGCAGCCGATAGCCCCCACGTCGATCGGACCGTGAGGCGCGTACTGCACCGCGTCGATGTAAACCAGCGCGCCTGCATCTTTTGCCATCTTGGTAAGCTTGCGCACCGGGTTGATCGTCCCGGTTGCATTCGAGGCGTAGCCAAAGGCGACAATCTTGGGCTTGCGTTCCAGCGCTTTCTCGAAATCAACTAATTTCAGGGTGTAGTCTTCCACGTCGAAATCCACCCAGGTGACGTTGCAGCCGCGGTCTTCAGCGACCAGCAGCCAGGGCGAGATGTTGGCATCATGGTCCAGGCGTGTGACCACGATCTCGTCACCGGGACCCAGATTCCGCGCCAGGGAGCGGGATATGTGCAGGGTAAGTGTGGTCATGTTCGCGCCAAATACGATCTCGTCCGGGGAGGCTGCGTTCAAAAAGTCTGCCATGGCGGTATGCGCTTCGTGCAGCACCGCATCCGATTGCTGGCTGGTGGCGAAAGCGCCCTCGTGGTTGGCGTTGCACTCCAGCAGGTAGCGGTTGATGCGGTCGAGGCTCTGCTTTGCGATTTGCGTCCCGCCGGGATTGTCTAGAAACACAGCCTGGCGGTCCAGGGAAGGGAATTGCTGGCGAATGACGGAGGGTTCGAGAGGCATGGTTGCTCCTGAAAGAAAAAATTTGCCTTAGAGGTGGGATTTTATGTATACTGGAATTGTAACCGAGTACCCGAACTCCATAAAATAATCGGTGAAATTGCCTTTAGTGATCCCGTCGATCCGTGGCGGGGGCGTGGCACGAGATAAGGAGGTAGCAAATGTATCAACATATTTTGCTGGCTGCGGACGGTTCCGAGAACGCTTTGCACGCGGCCAAAACAGCAGGAAATCTGGCACGTGGTATGGGTAGCAGAATCCTTCGCATTGTGGTCGCTTTTGAACCTGTTCCTTCCTACCTGGGTGAACCAAACATGCAGTCCGCGATTTCCGCTCGCATGAGCGAAGCAGATAAAGTTCTACGCAAGGCGCAGAAGGCTGTGGGTGAGATTTTGGGCGAGGTGCATACCGAAGTATTAGAAGGTCCTCCCGCAGAAGCAATCCTGGAAGTGGCGAAGACGCGCCATGTTGACTTGATCGTGATGGGCTCGCGCGGCCTGGGGCGGCTGGCAGGGGTACTGTTGGGAAGCCAGAGCCAGAAGGTGGTACAGCACGCGACTTGTCCGGTTTTGATCGTTCGGTAGCCGGTTAGTCTTGTAGGTTGGCTGTTTTTTCAGCTTCCGCAAATTCTTCGGGTGTGTTGAGATTCCAGAAAGCCAGGCCTGATGGGTCGTGAAGTCTGACTTCATCGGGCTGGAGGATGCGCACCTTCACTTGCGGAAACCAGGAGATCAGTTTCCACCGGTCGGCTTCGATGGCAGCTTCGATAGCTGGCAGGCAGGTCGCACGGCGATAGAGAGCGTGCAGCGGTTCCAGCCCACCACCTGAATCCGGGATGACGACATCCGCCCCCTCCCGGACCAGCAGCCTGCTCGCTGCTTCGAGGAGCGGCGGGCTGGCGAAGGGCATGTCGCAGGCCACCACGGCTACAGCTTCACAGCTTGCAGATGACAATGCGGTGTAGAGTCCGCCCAACGCGCCGCGACCAGGGATAAGGTCCGGGAAGAGCGGAAGGCCTAAAAACCGGTAGTCCTCCGGGCGGTTGGTCGTCACGATCATTTCGTCCGCAATGGCGGTCAGGCGGTCCACTACCCGTTGAATAAGCGGGCGGCCGAGGAAGGACATCAGGGCTTTGTCACGGCCCATGCGCCGCGATTCGCCGCCCGCCTGTATTACAATAGAAAGGCATCTTTTCAATAAAACGGGGTGTGGGGTGTTTCGGGCGGGCGCGGCCCGTCCGAAACACCCCACTTCCCCCTTTTTGAGATGAGACATAGAGAGCATAGGTTTATTATACGATGAGTACACTGGCCAATACTTTAGATGAATTGACGAAAACCGGAGACCTGTATGAGGCCCTCGATGGTGGCTCCGTACGCTGCTATGCCTGCGGGCATCGCTGCCTGATCCGCGAGGGCAAACGCGGGGTCTGCCAGGTGCGTTTCAACGAGGGAGGAAAGCTTCGTGTGCCCTGGGGCTACGTGGCCGCGCTGCAGTCAGACCCGGTTGAGAAAAAGCCGTTCT
>JAABUE010000019.1 GCA_011389535.1 Anaerolineales bacterium | reverse complement strand
ATCATCACCGACCTGCTGACCACGCATCCCGAAGTCAACCTGATCTACTCTGAAGCCTCCAACCTGACCGTTGGGACGATGGCTGCCTTGGAACAGGCTGGACGCGGCAAAATGGACAACGGCGTACCGTTGACCGAGATCGTTGCCAGCGTGGACTTCGACGAAGTTGAGATGAAGCGTGTGTACGACCCGAACAGCTCGTTGAAGCTTTCAATGGGTCTGCCCCCGGTTGAGACTTCTCATGGCCGCATCGACCTGATCATGGATGTTGCCAGCGGAAAAGTGAAACCCACCTCCCAGCCCGCAGCAGAGTACTTCTACAAAGCCTACAACGTTTCCTTCTGGACCATGCCGCGTGAAAATGCTGTGAATTGGTTGAACGAACAATTCGGAACCAGTATTGATTAGGGGTAGGTCTGAAATGTCACGCCGACATTTTTGCCCATAAGGCAAAGTGTCAGACCCACCCCTTAATCCGAGTATAACGCAAGACGGATGAAATCTGGCGGGAGGACGGCTGAGTTTTTCCTCCCGCCAGCTTCAAGGAGCGATGGTATGCAACCGACAGAGAATGTTCTGGAGATCAGAGATCTCGTCAAGGATTTTCCCGGCGTGCGAGCAGTCGACAATGTCAGTTTTGACATAAAGCGGAATACGGTTCACTGCCTTGTCGGGGAAAACGGCGCGGGGAAATCCACCCTGATTAAAATCCTGACTGGGGTCTATGATCGAACAAGCGGCCGGATTCTTTTGAACGGTGAAGAGTACAATCCGCGCAATCCCCGGGACGCAAAGCAGCAAGGCATGAGCACTCTGTTCCAGGAACTCAACGTGGTGGACCAGCTTACGGTTGAGGAAAACCTTACCCTGGGAATGGAAGATACAACGTTCGGATTCACAAGAAAAACGGACAAGATCAACAGGATGGTCGGCGTTCTAAATAGCATCGAGCCCTCCATCAAGCCACGGCAACTGGTCTCGAGCCTGAGTGTGGCACAAAAACAAATTGTGGAAATCTCCAGGGCCGTCGCTGCGGAGTCCGACATCATCATCATGGACGAGCCGACAGCCGCGATCTCCGAGAGCGAAATTGCGCGGTTGTTCAATATCATCAAAGGGTTGCGCGAGAAAAATGTAACCGTGATTTACATCTCCCACCGGCTCGATGAAATATTCGAACTGGGAGATTATGTGACGGTCTTGCGGGACGGGAAACACATCGAAACAAAACCCGTAGCTGAGATCCAAGACCGGTCGGAACTCATCAAGATGATGATCGGTAAAACAGTATTCGAACAGTACACGCCTAGAGAGATCGATTGTCCGGATACAATTCTCGAGGTCAAGCATCTCTCCAATCATAGACTGAATGATATTTCCTTCGATGTCAGCGCCGGTGAGATTGTCGGTTTTTATGGTCTGGTGGGTGCCGGCAAAACCGAGCTCGCCCGCGCCATCTACGGCGCCGACAACTACGAAGGCGAGATCGTCTTCAAAGGTCAAAAACTTCGGCCATCTCCGGAAAAGGCCATTGCAGCGGGCATCGCCCTGGTGCCCGAGGAAAGAAGATCTCAGGGCTTGTTTACCATATTGACTATTCGGGGCAACGTACCTGTCATGAACATGGCGAAGATCTCTCGCAAAGGTTTCATCAATGACGCAACGGAACGGAAAGTAACGTCCGAGTACGTTGACAAGCTAAAAATTGCCACCAACAGCGTCGAAAAGGAGGCTTCCAAGCTCTCCGGGGGCAACCAGCAGAAGGTCGTCCTCTCCAAGTGTCTCTTCGCAGATGCCGACCTGCTCATGCTGGACGAACCGACACGGGGCATCGATGTGGGGGCCAAAAGCGAGATATACAACCTCATCCGCCAGCTTTCCAGGGAGGGGAAGACCATCATTATCTTCTCTTCAGAATTGCCTGAGGTCATGAATATCTGTGACAGTATCTATCTTATGTACGATGGAAACCTGAAGTCAACGATGCGGAATGGCTGCGATGTAAACAGCGAGAGCATCCTTCACATTGTCACAGGAGGAGAGTAGTCATGGAAACCAGTCAGATGCAGAAACCATTGTTGGGCGGCAAGCTAAGTGACGAATCGTTCATAACCGTGTTCATGGTCGGTGTGCTGATCGTGGTGTTTGGGATTGCCTGTATCTTTGTGCCGAACTTCTACAAGCCTCAGAACATGCTCAACCTCATTACGAACAATTGGTACATTATCGTCCTGGGGATTGGCATCACTTTTGTGATGATTACCGGAAACTATGACATGTCGGTGGGCGGCAACATCGCTTTGACCGGCGTGCTTTCCGTATACTTCTGCCAGGGAGTCAACGTATCCCAAAATCCCCTGGCTAACGGACTTGGACTGCCTTATATCCTCGCCATCGGGCTGGCCCTGCTCTGCGCGATGGGTGTCGGTGCAGTCAATGCCTTTTTCATTGCAAAGCTCAAAGTGCCTTCCATCATCGTCACGTTGGGGACGATGATGCTTGCGCGTGGCGCTGCCCAGGTCATCACACAGGGTGCGCAGCGGAATACCAGCCTGCCAGATGCTTTCGGCGTGCTGGGAAGTCTTGGTATTCCAGGCACATCCATTCGCCTACCAGTGCTGGTTATGATTGCACTTATCATCCTCGCATTCATCTTTGAAAAGAAAACCGTGTTCGCAAGACGTATTTACCTCATTGGCGCGAATCCTGTCGCAGCCCGGCTTTCCGGTGTCAACGTGGGCGGGTATCTCACGGCGCTCTATATCGTCAGTGGTCTGCTTGCAGGCATTACCGGGATCCTCCTTGCGTCTGAGTTTGAGGCCGGGGTCTCGAACCGGGCGATGGGGTACGAATTCGATGCGCTGGTCATTGTCCTCCTGGGAGGCATCAGCATTACAGGTGGGTTTGGATCCGTGTTGGGAATGTTTGTCGGCGCCATCATCCTTTCTGTTGTGACTTCTGCTGCCACCGGAATGTTGTTTTCACCGGACTGGCAATTTACCCTTAAAGCAATTGTCACTTTTATCGCGATTCTCACACAACGGTTTGCGCTGGATAAAAGAAAGGGTTGAACATGGACAGCATAACCACTGGCGTATCTTCAAAGGAGCAGCCCAACGTGACTACCATATTAAAGGAATCCACCATATTGCAGATGGACCGGTCGGCAACCTTGCGGGCAAACATCAAGCGGTTTTACATCTATATTGTGCTGGTGCTGATCGTGCTCGTCTTCAGTCTGATGAAGCTGGACCAGGTCACCTTTTTCGAACGGGGGCACTTCCTCAGCCCGGACAGCATCATCAACCTGTTGCGCAGCGCTGTACCCATCCTGACGTTGAGTGGCGCTTTTACGCTCCTGATGATCTCGGGGTATATCGACCTGTCTGTTGGCAGCGCCATGAGTCTTGCCGCGGTGGTGTTCGCCTGGTTGATCTTAAATGGGTTCAGTTTCCTGCCCGCGTTTGTCATCACTTTGATCCTGGGAGCCATTCTGGGATCACTCAATGGCTACCTGGTCATGAAACTGCGTATTACGCCCGTGATCGCGACACTGGTCACCCTTAGCCTGTTCAAGGGCATCGCCCTGTTGATCGTGCCGGATGGGTCGTCAGCCATCAAAGGGAGTGCTGAGAAAGTCATGCCTGCCTGGATCAACGATTACGCGCGAAAAGATGTCCTGCTCGGGCTGCCGTGGGCTTTCTGGGTTGCGGTGCTGGTGATCCTCTTGCTGGTCATCGTCCAGAGAAAGACGCTCCTTGGCAAGTACGCCACGGCGATTGGCGGCAACCGTATCGCCGCAGATTTGTCTGGCATCAACGCTGTCAGAATTGTGGGACTCCTTTATGTTATGGTTGGTTTTTTTGCCGCGCTGGCCGGCATGGCGCGCGCAAGCTACATGTCTCTGGGAGACCCCCTCTCAGGCGATGGGATGGAGCTTGACTGTATCATCGCCGTATTGCTGGGGGGGACAGCATTCTCCGGAGGCGAGGGATCGGTTGCGAAGACGGTCGTGGGAGCTCTCATCATTATTTGCGTGACAATCGGCCTGATGACCGTCATCCCTGCATATTGGCAGACCATGGCTAAGGGCGGTGTCCTTGTTGCAGCCGTTACCCTCAACCACCTGCTGGTGCGGGAAAAAGCGAAAGCGTAGAAATGGAAGTTCTACCGCGAGAGATTTCGATTGGAGATGCCGCTATGTTCAAGATGCCCATTGGTCTCTACGAAAAAGCGTTGCCCGCTGACTTGCCATGGGAAGAACGGCTGGCAGCGGCAGGTAAGGCTGGCTATGACTTTGTCGAAATCTCAATCGATGAGAGCAACGAGCGCTTATCCCGTTTGGATTGGCCGTCTTCTGAACGGGCGGCCCTGCGTCAATCCATCGCAAACACCGGTGTAAAGATCATGACGATGTGCCTGAGCGGCCACCGTAAATATCCCCTTGGGAGCCACACGCCCGAAACCCGCCAGCAGGGGTTGGAAATTTTGTATAAGGCCATTGAGTTCGCAAGCGATATCGGGTTGCGCGTGGTCCAGGTTATGGGATATGACGTTTTTTATGAAACAAGCGATGATGAGACGCGGGATCATTTCATCGAAGGTCTTCATCGCGGCGCGCAATTTGCCGGGCAAGCCGGAGTCATGTTGGGGCTCGAAAACCTGGACACGCCCTTTGTAGAAAACATTAGCAAGGGCCTGGAAATCATTCATGAAATCAATTCACCCTGGCTGCGTCTATATCCGGATATTGGCAATCTTTCCGCAGCCGGGTATTTCCCTCCCGACGAGCTTTTGCTGGCGAAAAACCAGCTGCTGGGGATTCACGTAAAGGACGCCATGCCGAAGGTGATCCGCGGAATCCCCTTTGAAGAAGGAATTGTGCCCTTTAAAGAAACTTTTCGGACCTTAGCCGGTATGGGGTTTTGGGGCCTGTTAGGCGTCGAGATTTGGGGGGACCGGCATACCGGAGAAAACCCCATTGCGGCCGCCGCCTTTGCTCGACAATTTGTAGCTGATTTAGTTGCTGCCGAAACCTGGGTAATTGACCCTATTTGCGATGTGCGCTCATTTTAACTATATTGAGAAGAGGATACAGATATGCCTACATACGAAAACGTAAGACTGATCAATAACGTGTTGAACCTTTATTATTTGGAACGCCTGACGCAAATGGAAATTGCAGAGCGTCTGGACTTATCCACACCAAAGGTCAATCGCCTGCTCCAGCAGGCACGCGAGCTCGGATATATTACCTATTCCATCCGTACTCCGTTTCAACATCTGTTCGATCTCGAAGGACGCTTAAAGGCCGTTTTCGGATTGCAGGAAGCCATTGTCATACCGGCTGTGGGAGATACGAGCAGTTCCTTATTGAACGCCCTCGGAACGGTAGCAGCAGAATTTTTGCTCGAGCACCTTCGAGATGGGGATGTCTTAGCCATCACCCCAGGCACAACCGTCCAGGCTGTTGTCCAATCGATTGATACCACGCGCCCATACGATGTCACAGTTGTGCCGATCCTTGGAGCGATCCAGGGCCAAATCGAATCCGACATGAACTACTTGGCAACTACGATGGGCGAAAAGCTGGGCGCAAAGTCGTACCAGCTTCATGCGCCAGCTTATTTAGACACCCGGGAACATTGTGAAGTGGTGCGATCAATGGCGCCGGTAAAAAAGATCCTTGATATTGCTCGCCATGCGAATATAGCCCTCCTGGGTATTGGCACTGTGGACCCGGAAGTGTCGCGCTTTGTCCAGTTCACGGCCTTGTCTCCCGAGGATCTAAAACATATCGCTGAGGATTGTGGTGGAGTGGGCGAAATTGCGGCCCACGTGTATGACATCGAAGGTCGAGCCAGTGCAAAGGAATATGCCGACCGGGTCATCGGGTTGACCTTAGCTGAGATCCAACAAATACCTTACAGGATTGGCGTAGCTGCTTCGGCAGCCAAAGCACTTCCTATTTATGGTGCGCTGCGTGGCGGTTACATGCATGCGCTTATTACCGACGAGTTGGCTGCGTGCAAAGTCCTCCAACTCTTCGATGAAAATTTTCGGAATGTACCGTAATAAATAGGAGATACGCCATGCTATTAGAACAACTTCGCGAAATCGTCTGGAAGTGCAATCTGGACTTGCCGAAAAACGGTCTTGTCAAGATGACGAGCGGTAACGTAAGCGGTCGCGACCTCGAAACGGGACTGGTGGTCATCAAGCCGAGCGGTTACGACTTTGAGGAACTGACACCCGCGCATATGGTAGTGGTCGATCTTGACGGCAAAGTGGCCGAGGGGAATCTCAAACCCTCAACCGACACGGACACGCACCTGTACGTCTATCGACATCGACCAGATGTGTTTGGAATGGTGCATACGCACTCACCCTATGCGAGCAGCTTTGCCGCCTTGGGGCAGCCCATTCCTGCCTGCCTGACAACCTCCGCAATGCTGGGCGGCGAGATCCCGCTTGGAGGATACGCGCCAATAGGCGGGGAAGAGATCGGCCAGGAGATTATCAATAAAATCGGCCGGGCGCTGGCGATCATCATGCAGAATCACGGCGTTTTTACCATTGGTTCATCGCCGCAGCAAGCAACCAAGATGGCAGTCGAAGTCGAGGAAATCGCCAAGATCACACACCTGGCGATGCTGCGTGGGCAGCCCATTCTACTTACAGCCAGCCAGGTTGACTACATGGTGGATTTGTACCAAAACGAATATGGCCAGCGTTAAAGCGGCCGGGAAATATTGGAGAATGTTATGACTGCACAAAAAACTAAAGCTAACATAGTTGCTACATCCGGCAGCCATCGCCTGCTTAAAGAATTGCCGCATGCAAAGCTGACCTGGATGTTGCAACGGATGTGCGAGATCCGTTACTTCGAAGAAAAAGCAGAAGATCTGTATATGCGCGGGCTGGTGCATGGTACGATGCACCTTTCGATCGGACAGGAAGCGACCTCCGTTGGCAGTATTGCCACGCTGCGACCCGAGGATTTGATCATCCATCACCATCGCGGGCACGGGCATACGATTGCCAAAGGCGCTGACCTTACGACGATGATGGCCGAATTTTTGGGAAAAGAGACGGGTTACTGCCGTGGGCGCGGCGGCTCCATGCATATTGCCGACATCTCAGGAGGCAATATGGGAGCTACAGGCGTTGTCGGCGGCGGCATACCTACAGCAGTAGGCATTGCCCTGGCGCTGCAAATGCGCCGCTCCGAGCAGGTTCTCCTGTCTTATTTTGGAGATGGGGCCACGAATGAGGGCGAGTTCCACGAATCGTTGAATATGGCTTCTACCTGGAAACTGCCGGTCGTGTTTATTTGCGATAACAATCAGTATGGCATGTCGATGCACGTATCCCGCGTTATGAACATCGCAAATATTTCCGAACGCGCCGCCAGCTATGGGATACCCGGGCAGTCGGTGGATGGCAATGACGTGCTTGCGGTCTATGAAGCGGTTCTGGGCGCCGTCGAGCACGCGCGTTCCGGGAAAGGCCCTTCGCTCATCGACTGCGTGAGCTATCGCTGGCGTGGACATTCCAAGAGCGATCGCAACCTCTACCGGACTCAGGAAGAAATCGAGGAATGGAAACGCAAATGTCCAATTCGGCGCTTCAAGAAGGTTCTGATTGAGGCTGTTGTGATGACCGACAGCGAAACTGAGGCCATCGATCAGACGGCCAAGGCAACTATCGAACACGCTGCTGAGGTCGCGCAGACCTTTCCCGAACCGTCGCCAGAACATATGGAAGAAGAGGTATATGCGCTATGAATACCAACCATACACGTGAGATCACATATTTGGAAGCTGTGCGCGAGGCGATGATCCAGGAGATGCGCCTCAACAAAGAGGTCTTTCTCATCGGTGAGGATGTTGGCACTTATGGCGGCGCATTCGGGGTCAGCAAGGGTATGCTGGAAGAGTTTGGACCCGAGCGAATACGGGACACCCCTATATCGGAAGCTGCCATTGCGGGCGCTGCCACGGGTGCTGCCTTGATGGGCATGCGGCCAGTGATGGAAGTCATGTTCATGGATTTCCTTACAATTTCTACGAACCAGCTGGTCAACCAGGCAGCCAAGATGCGATTTATGTTCGGTGGCAAGTGCAGTATCCCGATGGTGATCCGCGCTCCATCTGGCTCGGGTACCGGCGCAGCCGCTCAACATTCGCAGAGCCTGGAAGCCTGGTTCGTGAATGTGCCGGGGATCAAGGTGGTGGCGCCTTCCAGCCCGTACGATGCCAAAGGGCTGCTGATCGCCGCCATTCGGGATAACAACCCGGTGCTATTTATGGAGCATAAATTGCTTTACCGGCTCAAAGGGCCGGTGCCGGAAGAACCGTACACCATTCCACTTCAGTCCGCAGAGGTCAAGCGGGAAGGTCGCGACCTGACGATTGTGGCCTACTCGATCATGGTTCCCCGCGCTCTCGAGGCCGCCGAAAAACTGGCAGCCGAGGGCATTGAGGTCGAGGTGGTCGACCCCCGTAGCCTGAAACCTCTTGACAAGGAAACCATCATTCGCTCAGTGTCCAAGACCGGCCGCGTGTTGATCACCCACGAGGCGCCGGGAACAGGCGGCTACGGGGGCGAATTGGCAGCCGTGATTGCCGGGAGCGCAGCCTTTGACTATCTCGATGCGCCTATTCGTCGCCTGGCCGGGCGGGATGTCCCGATCCCGTACAACCGGACGCTGGAACAGGCGGCTGTGCCCCAGGTCGAGGACATCGTAGCCGCGGCAAGAGAGCTGGCGCAGGAAGGAAGGTAGACATGGCAACTGAAGTTATCATGCCCAAAGTCGATATGGTCATGGAAACAGGCACCTTTGTCGAGTGGCTTAAGAACGAAGGCGAGCATGTAAACAAAGGGGACCCCCTCTTTACCATCATGACCGATAAAGCGGCTATTGAAGTGGAAGCTCCAGGGGAGGGTGTCCTGGCTGGTCTCAAGGCCAAACTCGATGATGTCATTCCGGTCACTGAAGTGATTGCCTATCTCCTTGGACCCGGTGAAGCATTGCCAGTTGAGACGGTTTTCCAACCCCAGGCTGTTGTCACCACCTCCACACCACCCACAACAGAGGCCGTGACAGTATCGGAACCTGCCGCAACCGTTGTAGAGGTTGTCGGATTGGACAAGGTACGGGCCACTCCGGTCGCGCGGCGCATGGCGGAAGACCTGGGTTTCGATTTGGCGCAGGTTCAGGGACGCGGGCCGGGAGGCCGGATTCACAGGGCTGACATACTGGCTTATCAAGAGGAACAACGATCCACCGCGCCCGTAGCGGAATTGGAAGTACAAACTGCTGCTTCAGTTCCGCTTATGTCAGTTTCCGTGCCGCTACCAAACGCCCGGCAGAAGAAGGTTGTACCGTTAGCAGGGCCGCGCAAGATCATCGCCGAACGGATGGCTGCCAGTGCGTTCACTGCTCCTCATATCACACTGTCTTTGCATGTGGATATGACCGAGGCAATCCGCCTGCGCGAGCAAGTACTGGAGCCCCTGAAGGTCCAGACCGGGCAGCGCGTCTCTTATACCGCTATCCTGGCACGCGCGGTTGCTACCGTGTTGCCGCGCCATCCATATATGAATGCATCGCTCGCAGATGGGGATATCATTCTCTGGGAAGACATCCACCTGGGCATTGCCATGAGCGTGGAAGAGAACCTGATGGTGCCCGTGATCCGTGAGGCGCAAAGCCGCAGCCTGGGGCAGATCGTCACAGCATTGGCCGACCTGACCGAACGAGCCCGAAACCGGCGCCTGACGTCAGCCGAGATGACAGGAAGCACATTTACCATTTCGAACCTGGGAATGTTCGGCATCGAGTCATTTACTGCCATCATCAATCCCCCGGAATCAGCCATCCTGGCTGTCGGCAAGATGATGGATACGCCGGTCAAGTGCGCGGATGGCTATATGTTCCGCCCAATGATCCAACTGACAGCTTCAGCGGACCATCGCATCGTGGATGGCGTAGGTGTCGCGCGTTTCCTGGATGATCTCAAAGCAACCCTGGAAAACCCGTATCTGCTCATTTGATACAGATCAGTAGTTTTCAAAAGCCGTAGGAAGCAGTCTTATAAAACTTATGCAAGCGCTTGCGAAAATCACGCACCTCATCATCGACATGGACGGCGTCCTATACCTGGGCAACAGGCCCATGCCCTGTTTGCGCGAATTCATCGCTTTCCTGCGCGCTCGCTCTATCCCTTTTATCCTGGCTACCAATAACTCAACCCGTACTCCCCAGGAATATGTAGACAAATTGGCGGGAATGGGTGTGTCGGTCTCCCCCTCTGAAATCCTGGTGTCAGGCCAGGCTGCGGCGCGCTTCCTGGCTCACAACTATCCTCGTGGAACTCGTGTCCATGTCTTTGGTATGACGGCGCTCAAGCAGGCCTTGGTCGATGAAGGCTTCGTCCTGGCTGACGATGATGTCCAATTGGTAGTCGCCAGCATGGACCGGGAGGTTACCTTCGAAAAACTCAAACGGGCTACCCTGCTGATCCGCAGCGGCGCGCGTTTCATTGCCACAAACCTCGACCCGACCAATCCGTCCGAGGAAGGGCTGATCCCTGGTACTGGCGCGCTGATCGTCGCGCTCGAGGCAGCCTCTGGGGTCAAGGCGACGGCCATTGGCAAGCCCGAGCCGACCATGTACCAACTGGCGATAGAACAGATGGGGGCCAGTCCCGGAACTACGGGAGTCATCGGTGACCGCGCCGATACGGACATCCTTGGCGGGAAAAGAGCCGGCCTTATCACTATTTGTGTGTTGTCAGGCTCATCGAATCGCGCCGAGGCTGAATCTTTTGAAGCGGATATGATTTTCGACGGTATTGCCCATCTGTTGGATACCTGGAAGGTTCTGTAATATTTGAACGAGTGGAATCTGCTCGGATTTTCGTTTTAGGACATCCTTAGGAACTGTCAAATGGATTATCTCGCCGGCATTGATCTGGGCTCGACAAGCCTCAAATGCGTGATCTATGATCTTGCTGGCAACGTTGTAGCCAGCAGCGCCCGACCAACGGAACGTTATAACCCTTATCCCCTTCACCCGGAATGGACAGTGTGGCAACCGGAGCAAATTTGGGGTGGAACGGCAGCAGCCATACGGGAAGCGGTCGCCAAACTAGACGACCCACGCCACATCAAAGCTGTGGCTGTGACCGGTATGGGCATGGACGGTGTGCCGGTAGACGAGCAGGGCAATTGGCTTTATCCCTTTATAAGTTGGCATGACCCGCGCACCGATGCGCAGTTGCGTTGGTGGGAAAGTCACATTGGCGCGGATAGAAGCTTTCGAATTGGCGGCAATACATTGTGGCGCTTTAATACGGCCTTGCGGCTCTTGTGGATGGCGGAGCACGAGCCTGGCATCCTGGCCTGTACGGACAAATGGCTGCTGATCGAAGATTTTTTGAATTTCATGTTGTGTGGGCGCCGGGCAACCGATTACACAATGGCATCCTGCACGCTCTTGTTCGACCAGCGTAAACGGGACTGGTCGGAGGAAATCCTGTCCCAGGCCGGAATCGAGCGCCGGTTGCTGTGTGATGCGTACCCCAGCGGAACGCCGCTGGGCGAGGTGACGACAAAGGCTGCTGAGGCAACCGGACTGCCCGTTGGGACGCCAGTGGTATTGGGCGGGCACGACTATTTGTGCGGTGCGCTGCCAGTGGGGGCTTTTTCCCCCGGGGTCGTCCTGGATATAACCGGCACCTGGGAAATTGTCTTGACCGCCATCCCCGCGCCGGTCCTTACGCCAGATGTGCAAAAGTTAGGTGTGACGGTCGAAACCCACGTGGCGCGTGATACTTATGTGGCCTGGGGTGGGGCGGTAGCTTCAGATATGCTCGAGTGGTATCGAAAAGAGTACGGCTTTGAAGCCCAGCAACGAGCGGGGCATGAGGGCGGGGTGGATTGGGATTATCTCATGGCAGAAGCCTCTGCCTCCCCGGCCGGAACGCGGGGTGCCATGTTCCTGCCGCACATGTCCGCTGCCGGTTGTCCCGTTATGGATGTCCGTTCGCTGGGAGCGTTTGTGGGGTTAAGCAATTTTGTTCAACGTGGCGATATGTTGCGAGCGATCATCGAGGGGCTGAACTACCAGGTTCTCGATATTGTGACCGCGCTCAAGTCCAGCCTTGCTATAAGCCCGGACCGGCTTGTAGCTGTTGGAGGCGCCACGCGCAACCAGTTCTGGATGCAGAACAAGGCTGATATCGTCGGTCTACCGATCGAAGTACCCGAGGTGGAAGAGGCCACGCCCCTCGGCGCGGCCATCCTGGCCGGTATTGGTGTTGGCTTATACCGGGATGAGCAAGATGCCTTTGGACGCGTTTACAAACCGGGCAAGCTGTACCTGCCAGACACAAAATTATCATCCAAATATGCCGAATGGTATCAAATCTACAAACAACTCTACCCGGCTCTGAAGTCGGTCAGTCATCAAATTTACGATCAGTTCAGAAGTGAAGCATAGGAGGCGGCACCATGTATGAGCCAGAACACCTATTTTCTGCGCAAAATCAACTTGGAGAAACCCCCATCTGGGTTCCCGAAGAGAGCGCCTTGTACTGGGTTGATTGGGGAGGCCGGCCCACCTGCAGGTTCGAGCCAGTGACGGGAAAATCCGCGACCTTTTCCCTGGACCTGCCTGTTACGGCTCTGGCGCGCAGGGCCTCGGGCGGCTGGGTTGCTGTTGCCCAGAATGGGCTATACGGGTGGGATCCGAATACCAACCTGTACGAACTCCTTATCGGGTTGCCCAAGCCGGGAAAGTCCGAGATCTGCTACAACGATTGCACAGTAGATCGACAGGGACGCTTGCTGGTGGGAACGGTTAATATGCGCGAACCCTTTGCTCCTGAAGGCTCATTGTATCGCCTGGACGCCGACAGCACGCTCCACGAGCTGGACACAGGTTATGCCACGGCAAATGGGCTTGGGGTCAGCCCAGATGGCAAGACCGTTTACGTGACCGACATGCGCCATCACCAAATCATTGCCCTTGACTATGATTCGGCCAATGGCACAGTTAACAATCGTCATCTCTTTGCACAGATACCGAATGAAGACGGGATGCCCGACGGGTTGGTCGTAGACGCGGACGGGTTTGTCTGGAGCGGGCACTGGGCCGGGTGGAAACTCACACGCTACGATCCGGATGGCAAGATCGAGCGACAGATCCAATTCCCGGTGCAGCATGTCATCTCTTTTGCATTTGGAGGCCAGGATTTGGATGAACTCTTTGTCACGACGGCCTGGTGGGGTTTTAGCGAAGCGGAGCGGAAACGACAGCCCTGGGCTGGAGATCTGTTTCGCGTCAAAACGGACATCAAAGGGTTAGTGGAGCCCGCGTTTGCAGGGTAACTTACTAAAGGAGACCATATGAAATACCTGACTTTGGCAGAAATATTGGAACCATGCAAGGGACAAGGCTGGGCAGTAGGGGCATATGACACGTGTAATCAGGAGATCACGCAAGCGATTGTCAATGCGTGCGCGGCCGATCAGGCTCCTGCTATTATTATGATCTATCCGCATCACACCCCGCAGACTGAATGGCCAACCTTATTGCGCATTATTGAAGCAGAGCTTGAACGCGCGAACATCCCTGCTGCGTTGGTACTCGACCATGCCAAGACGCTTGACCAGATCGAGTGTGCGCTCGAACTTGGATTCTCCGGGGTGATGATCGATGCATCCCTGGCGCCCCTGGAACAAAATATAGAGATCACTCGCCAGGCGGTTGAGCTTGCGCACGCAAGAGGCGCTTCGGTAGAAGCCGAGTTGGGCCATGTGGGGGTAGGAGATGAAGTCACCAGTGAAGACCAGCAGGCGCACCTGACGCGCGTGGATGAGGCCGAACGCTTTGTGAAAGAGACGGGTGTGGACGCGCTGGCTGTCTCGATTGGAACACTGCACGGACTTTATCGAGGCAAGCCGCATCTGGATTTCGAGCGGTTGTCTCAGTTGCGCGCTGTCTGCCCGATACCGCTTGTGCTTCACGGCGGGTCGGACACTCCGGACCAGGACCTGCGGCGAGCCATCGAAATTGGGATCGACAAGATCAATATCTGGACCGATATACGTATCCCCTATTTGCAAGCCTTGAAAGAATCATTGGAAGGTCCCATCAAGAAGATCGAGGTGCATGAAGTATTTGAAACAGCCCGGGCGGCAGCAATCGAGGTCATTCGCAAGAAGAACCAATTGTTAGGATCAGTTGGTAGGTCTGCACAGTATTCGTAACGGCGAATCGGAGGCAAATCATGGGTCGGTATCTCCTGGGAATCGATAATGGCAGCACGGTCTCGAAAGCCGCTCTTTTTGATATCCACGGTAAAGAAATCGCAGTTGCAATCTGCAAAGCTGAGACTGAGTATCCATATCCCGGGTGGACAGAACGTGATATGGAAATGTTGTGGCGGAGCACAGCCAAAGCCATTCGTGAAGTGGTTGCGAAATCAGGTGTCAGTCCAGAAGAAATCGCTGGGATCGGAAATACCGGGCACGGCAACGGCGTTTATTTGCTGGATAAGCAAGGAAAACCGCTGAGGAACGGTATTCAATCTATGGATTCACGGGCTGCCAACGTAGTGACTGAATGGAACCAGCGCAACTTCCATGCGCAGGTCTTCCCGTTCACGGTCCAGTCTTTCTGGCCAGCGCAGCCGAACGCACTGCTTGTCTGGCTCAAGAAGAATGAGCCGCAAAATTACGGACGAATTGGCGCCGTCTTGATGGTCAAGGACTATATCAAGTATCGCCTGACAGGCGAGATCACGGGTGATTATACCGACATGAGCGCCGCCAGCTTGATGGATGTCCGCAACCGATGTTACTCTCGTGAACTGATGGCGCTGTATGATCTCTCAGAAGTATACGATGCCCTTCCGCCTCTGAAGCGTAGCAGTGAAATAGTCGGACAAGTGGCGTCGGCCGCAGCCGAGGAGACCGGGCTGGCCGCCGGAACGCCGGTTGTGGGCGGGTTGTTCGACGTGGACGCGAGCGCAATCGGGGCCGGCGCGATCAACCTGGACCAGGCGTGCGTGGTCATGGGCAGCTGGAGCATTAACGAAGTCCTTACCCGGGAACCGATTGTCGACCCCGGCCTGTTCATGACGACTCTCTTTGCGGACCCCGGCTTGTTTCTGACCATCGAAGGAAGCGCCACGTCCGCTGCCAACCTGGAATGGTTTGTGAACCAATTTTGCGGCGACGAGCGCGCGGAAGCTAAACGACGTGGGCTGTCGGTTTATGAGGTTTGCAGCGAAGAAGTGGCCGGCTTGCCCCCGGGCAGTACGAACATCATCTTCCATCCCTTTCTCTTCGGTTCGAATGTGCAGCCGACCGCGCGGGCGGGATTCTATGGCGTGGCAGGCTGGCACACCCGCGTGCACCTGCTTCGCGCCCTCTATGAGGGGGTCGTTTTCGGTCACTTGAGCCACATCGAGAAACTGCGCGCGGCGGGAGCCAACATCAATTCTGCGCGGCTTGCCGGCGGAGGCTCGCGGAGCCCGGTTTGGTCCCAGATGTTTGCCGATGCGATTCAGGTGCCGATGGAAGTCTCGGATGGGAACGAGTTGGGCGCGCGCGGCGCAGCTCTGTCCGCCGGTATTGGTACAGGTATTTACCACGACTATGCAGAGGCTGTGCAAGCGGCTGTATCGATCGTCCGCGTTCATAAGCCAAATCCGGCCCACACGCCGATCTACCAGGCGCGCTATGCCGAATATCAGCGGCTGGCAGAAGTGATGCAAGAGCCGTGGGAAGCGCTGAGCAAGCTTGGCTAATTCAGCGCATGAATTGTGGCAGTTTACTTATGGATTCGGTGGTTGAGCAGGTTCTAGGAGAAGTGAAAGCCTGTGTATGCCAGATCCCAGCCGGGAGCCTGGCCCAGGCCAGGACGTTGATAGAAGCTGCCCCCCGGGTCTTTGTGAGTGGCGCTGGGCGGAGCGGCCTGTGCATGCGAGCCTTTGGGATGCGGCTGATGCACCTGGGAAAAACTGTCTATGTAGTGGGCGAGACCACCACGCCCAGCATCGCGGCAGCGAACCTGTTGATCCTCGCTTCGGGTTCGGGGCGGACTGTCAGCCTGCTGGCAATCGCTGAGCAGGCGCTACGCCATAACGCCAGGATCCTGCTGTTCACCACCGATGCTACTTCACCTATGGCCGAACTGGCCGACCATCAGGTCGTTATTCCAGCGCCCTCGCTCAAGATGGCAGGCGGGGAGCGAGGAACGATGTCGATACAGCCTCTAGGAACCCTGTTCGAACAATCCCTTTTTATTTTGTGTGACAGCCTGATCTTAAGGATGATGCGGCATAGCGGAGTCTGCGCGGCGCAGATGTTCGAGCGTCACGCCAATCTGGAATAAACGGTACTTTCCAAAGGATATGAGTCCATGCCTGAAATGACTTCGGAAGAACGAGTATTGCGAGCGTTGCAGCGACAGGAGCCGGACCGTGTGCCGCATTTCGAGTGGGTGGTGGATCGCCGGGTGCGAGAGGCTCTTTTTCCGGGGTGTAAAAACTACACTGATTTTGCGCTGCAGATGGGGCATGACGCCATCATCGTCGACTTGATTTATAAGAAGGAACGTGTAGGTACGAATCGCTGGCTCACCGAGTGGGGTTATGTCTCTCAGGATACGGACGAGGAGCACGGCGTTGAGGTGGAATCGCCCATTAATAGCATGCGTGATTTTGAATGTTACAAAGCGCCGGACGCGCATATGCCAGAACGCTTTGCTGCCGTAGATGACGCCGTGCAAAATTTCTCGGGGCGCAAGGCTGTTATCGTCCACTTGAACGATGTCTTTTCGATCCCGCGTTACCTGATGGGCATGCAGGGTTTGATCATGGCGATCGTGCGGGAGCCCGGACTCGTGAAGGCTCTGGTTGAAATGTCTGTAACAATCAACCTCGAACTGGCAAAAGAAGTTGCTGCTCGCGGGGTAAAAATCGTTTATACCGGCGACGACTATGCCTACAATAAAGGACCGTTCATGTCGCCCAAACACTTCCGCGAGTTGTTTTACCCCGGGCTCTGCCGCGTTATGCAGGGCTACAAGGAACTCGGCCTGTATGTCATCAAGCACACGGACGGCAATCTCTGGCCGATCATCGACATGATCATCGATTCCGGCATCGATTGCCTCGATCCCATCGATCCGCAAGCTGGCATGGACCTGGGGGAAGTCAAAGCCAGGTATGGCCGCCAGGTGGCGCTCAAAGGAAATGTGGATTGTGCCCAACTCATGACGTTCGGTACGCCGCAGGAAGTCATTGAAGTTACCAAACATACCCTGAAACAGGGAATGCCCGGTGGCGGTTTTATCCTCTCATCCAGCAACTCCATTCACTCTGGCGTAAAACCCGAAAACTATGCCGCCATGTTGCATACTTTGCGCGAGTACGGTCGGTACGCTTAGACTCTATCCGGAAATTGCTCCCGCCAGCGGGAACGCCATCCTCCAGGAAAACTACCAGGCGGGTGTATTTGAAGGGTCGATCCTGGCTGGCTGCCGTAGATGGCCAGGTCATTTTAAGCATTTCTTTGATGCGCGCGGCGCTAAAGCGTTAACTCAGCAGGTCGATAAAGGCAGGGATTTCCGAAGAGCCGCCTGTGCGCAGGACAGCCTGGATTTGCTCCGTTTTCAAGCCGCTTTTCAACATCAACTCGTCTATGGCGCTCTCGACCAGGCGCAGTTCTCTTTGGATCAGACTCTCGAAGCGTTTTGCTTCGGCAGTTGCAGTTTGCACAGTTTTCTCTTTCTAAAAAATCAATCCAGCCCAAACAAACCCTGAAAAACTAGGCGCAGGGTATTTGCCAATCAGCCAGGATTCGGCAAACGGATATTTGGCTGAAATTCTTTTGAGTTTCTGGTCATCGGAAAGGATAGGGTGGTATTTTACTTCCAGGGCGGTCGACTTGTTGTTTTTCGTCACGATGAAATCGACTTCGTATTCATTGCCCTTGGCAAGATAATGCAAGTCACTATAGTAGCGCAACTGGTTGAAGACAGCATTTTCGAACAACGCGCCTTCACTCAAGTTTACCAGGACACTGGCGATCCCATTGTCACAAAAATACAGTTTCTTTGCCAACGCGGAGGGTTTGTCGCCGCCAGCAAAAGCAGGCAACCGCTGGATAATGTATGTCATTTCCAGGAAATCCAGGTATTGCATAACGGTTGGGCGGGATAAACCGATCACCGAGGCTATTTTCGATATTTCCAGCTTATTGCCAATTCGCAAGGCGAGCAAACGTATGAGTTGCTGTAGTTCGCCAATCTTTTGAAAATCTGCCAGGGTGCGGACATCAATATTGATGTAAGACGAAAAAATGTCATTTAGTAAATCACGCCGCACGGCGGGGCGCGTATCCAGCACAACATCTGGCAGCCCGCCAAATGTTACGAACTCTTCGTAAAGTCCCTTCAGGCGCTCATACTCAGGAGGGTCGAACTGCATTTCGGAGAAAGTATCCCTCCGACGATAAGGTACATCGCGGAAGGTTAAGAACTCTCCAAACGTCAGCGGGAACATTTCAAAAACAACTTTACGCCCCGCAAGTGATTCGGTGAAATAGTTTTTCAGGTAAAAAGAACTCGAGCCAGTCAGAAGGAATTTGATGCTATAAGAATCGTGAAGATACTTGACCACACTTGGCAGGTTGGGCACATACTGGATTTCGTCCAGCGCTACTGTCATAGGCTGATTGGTGTCCAACCCACGATTACGAAGATAGTCCAGTACAAGATCGTAATTGCTTTCCTCGAAGACAGCGCGCTGGTCTAAGCGCTCCAGGTCCAGGTAGATTTTATTTTGGGAGGGAACTTGATCCAGCAGCCAATGAACGGAGGTAGTTTTGCCTGTGCGACGCATTCCGGTAATAACAATAGCGCGCTGGTCTGCAAGTGCATCTTTGAGGGCAGGGAAAATGAATCGAGAATATGTATCCACATACTCTTTTTTACAAAAAGTACATATATTTGTAAAGCGTTGGTTTACATTTCCCTACTTTAAGTTAGTATCAGCCTCGTGGTTACCAAATACCGTGTTCGGATCTTTGGGAATTTCCGTGGTGGATACCCGGATTTGGGGGTGCGAACGTGCGTACGCACGTTCGCACCCCCAAATCCGGACCTCTTCACGCCAAATCCTGAAGAACCAAAAGTATAGAGGAGCTGTTAAAGAAAGAATAATGGCTGAAATTGGTTTTGAAATACTTATTATTCTTGTGCTGCTCATCTTCAATGGCATTCTGGCGATGTCAGAAGCTGCGCTGATTTCATCTCGTAAAGTACGTTTACAACAAAGGGCAAATGAAGGTGACGCAAAGGCAGCAGCAGCGTTAAAGCTGTTGTCCACTCCAAATTTGTTCCTGTCAACAGTACAAATCGGAATCACCCTGGTCGGAGTCTTATCGGGCGCGGTCGGCGGAGCATCCATTGTCGGCTTCCTCACACCTATTATTGCAAGAGTGACGGTACTGGAGCCGTACAGTGCAACGATCAGTTTTGCATTGGTGGTAGTGGCAATTACCTATGCAACCCTCATCTTAGGCGAACTGGTTCCCAAGCGTTTAGCCTTACAAAATCCAGAAAATATTGCATCGTTGGTTGCCCAACCAATGGTTGTCATATCCAAATTATTTTCGCCAGTTGTTCGGATTCTGAGCATCTCTACCGATAGTGTTTTGCGGCTGCTGGGCATCCGCGCTTCTACCGACCCGCCGGTGACAGAAGAAGAAATCCACGTCCTATTGGACCAGGGCACGCAGGCCGGGGTGTTCGAAGAAGCCGAGCAGGATATGGTCGCAGGCGTATTCAGCTTGAATGACCGGCGAGTCTACTCTCTGATGACGCCGCGAACTGAGATCCTCTGGCTGGATGTGCGCGAAACGGTCGAAGAAATCTCGAAAAAAATATCCGAGAGTCAATTTTCACGTTTCCCGGTCTGCCAGGGAAGTCTGGACAACGTGCTCGGAATTGTTAAAGCCCGCGAGTTGCTGACTCGCAGCCTGGCAGGACAGCCTATCCATTTAAAAGAATGCCTTTCCCCGGCGTTGTTCATCCCGGAAACCACCTTTGCCTCGCGCGCACTGGAAGTTTTCAAAGAAAGTAATAAGGAACTGGTCCTGGTGATCGACGAGTTCGGCGGCGTGACCGGCCTGTTGACCATCAACGATGTGATCGAAGAAATCGTCGGTGATATCCAGACAGGCGAACCACAGGCCACCCAGCGTCAGGACGGATCCTGGCTGTTGGATGGCATGCTGGACATTGACGAATTCAAGGAACTATTCCACATGGGCGAATTGCCGAATGAGAACGACTACGAAACCCTGGCCGGTTTTGTGTTGGCCTCGCTTGGGAAGATCCCGCACGTGGCCGACCAGTTCGAATGGGAAGGCTTGCGCTTTGAAGTAGTGGACATGGATGCCCGCCGGGTTGATAAAGTGCTGGTCACCACGCTGCCAGCCCGCCCGGTTACGAGTTGATTCAACCGCCATACGCATTTCTTATAAGAATATTTATGCAGTTAAAAAAACGTAAAGCCCGAAAATAAAGGGGGGATGTGCTACGCACATCCCCCCTTTATTTTCGGTATCCCTTCACGAATTTCGCACATGCTGTTCATGAACACCTGGAACAGAAGAGCAACCGTAGAGCAAGCATATTTCTGTTCAATGGTATAATACCCGCCCGTATGAGCTCAGAAACCCCTTCTCAAAAAACTCAGGTCTGCCCAACCTGTGGTACCCGCATGAGTGAGAACGCCACTCGCTGTCTGGTTTGTGGGGCAGAACTGACCGCTAAAGCAGTCGAAGAACAGAAGGCCGCGAAGAAAGTTGAAAAGGCTGTCCAGGCCAGTCGCATGCCGGAAGTCACGCTCGGCTTGCCTGCCGCGTTAGGCCTGATGGCGATCATCCTGCTGACCGGCGCTGGCGTGGTGTATGGCGCCTTGAACGTGGGCGGGCGTGTGATCACACCCACACCTTTCTTGACTCCCACCGATACACCTGTGCCCTCGCAGACGGCTACCCAAACTTCTACCTCCACACCGGTTCCTACCTCTACAGAGCTTCCGCCTTTCGATTACACTGTGGCCGCCGGGGATACCTGTTCGCTGATCGCGCTCAATTTCGGTATCTCCGTCAACAGCCTGATCATTCTAAACAACCTGCCGGTATCCTGTAACAACCTGTATATTGGCCAGGTGGTTAAGGTTCCGTATCCTACCGCCACACCCGCGCCCCTGCCAACCAATACCCTGCCTCCGGAAGAAGCAGCCAGGGCAGAGTGCGAAAAAGTCCCCATAACGGTTCAAGAAAATGACACGCTCTCCAGCATCGCTCTCAATTATGCGGTCTCAATGGAAGCCATAAAGGAATATAACGGTCTGTCTACGGATAATGTATTTATCGGACAAAACTTGTTGATCCCTCTGTGCGAACGCGCTACCCCGGAGGGTCAGGCTACCCGCACGCCAACCCCACCGCCTCCCTACACGGCCCCCAACCTGCTCCTGCCTGCAGACGGCGGCGCCTTCACCCTGGCCAACGATGTGGTCACTTTGCAGTGGTCATCCATCGGCACGCTGCGCGATAACGAGTTCTACCGTGTGACCGTCGAAGATATCACCGAAGGACAGGCCCGCCGGATCACTGAATATGTCACTGATACAAAGTTCATCGTCCCGACTACCTTCCGCCCGAGGGACAATGTTGCACACGTCATCCGCTGGTGGATCAGCACTGTCCGTCAGACAGGATCGGATGAACAGGGCGAGCCAGTTTATTCGTCCGCCGGGGCGGAGAGCCAGAAGTGGGTCTTCACCTGGGTCGGTTCAGCGCCTCAGGGAACACCGGCGCCCTAAGCAACCCGACAATCATAAACCGATCCCCGTCAACCTGGCGGGGATTTTCATTTTCCTCGATAAAACCCTTGACAAGCTATTCGTAATTCTGTATACTAAGCACAATTATTCAGTATTATGAATAATACAAATAATTCAATCTCAAAATTTGGAGAATACTTATGCCATTACCAGCTGCTATCGAACAACCAGTCCGCGAAGCAAATCGCGTCTCGCTCCATCCCGTCCGCAATGCCATTGCCAGCATGATGCTGCTCGCAAAAGATGACGAGATGCCAGGCACCGGAGCCTGGGTAACACAAATGCGCGAAAAACTAACGGCAGATGAATTGTTCAGGCATAAGCTGGTCATTATCGGTTTCTTCCATGCCATCCTTCCTGAAAAAGATTTTGCTTCATTCTCAGACTATCTGGATGACCTGGAAAAGACCGACCCCGTTGCACTCCGGGACAAAATGCTCCAAACTTATGCGGAGATCTGTATAGGCTGCACGGAAGAAGTCAGAACTGCAGTTCCGGACTGGGAAAAAGTGCTGGCTTCGCCCGAAACCTATGTAGGTTTTTTGGTCGACCACTTCGGCCAGGATCTGGTCGAAGCGGAACTGGAAACAAGGGCCTACGAATATGTGGTTGAACCGCCCGCCATGCGAGAGTTGATTGTCGATCACCTGCGCTGGTTCTGGCACGAGTACCTGTCACAAGAATGGGCGCGGACCGAACCCATGCTGCGCGAATCCGTCAAAGCATTTCAAAACGCGAACCTTGACAACATGAACCGTCTCGAAATGGCCCGCTATATTACCGGGCAGGATCTTAACGAAGACCATTGGACCAGAGTGCTGGCCAAGGCGGAGCGGGTCGTTTTCATCCCGAACCCGCACATCGGTCCGTATGTGACCCGGTTTCACTTCAGGGATGCCCTTGGTGTGGTCTTTGGTGCCCGCCTGCCGGAAGATGCCAGTGTCCGCATTCCCGAGCTGGACCGGGCCGAGATTGTCGTCAGGATGTCCGCGCTTGCCGATGATACCCGCCTGCGCATCCTGCAAATGATCGCAGAAAACGGCGAAATGCGCTCACAGGATATTATCGAAGCGGTTGGCTTGAGCCAGCCCAGCGTGTCTCGATACCTGACCCAACTGACTGTGACCGGTTTCTTGCAAGAAAGGAGAGCCAATGGCGCGAAAGCCTATATTCTCAACCGCGATCGAATTGAAAAAACTCTTAATGCTACCCACAGATTCCTGCTTGGAGCTAAATAGGTAAAACCGAAGGAGGTTTATCATGCAACACTGGCATCCTGAAAAATTGGTGGAAACCCGGCGCGATGACTTTCGCCGTGAAATCGAACAGCTCAACCTGGTTCGCGAAGCAACAAGTGACTATGGTACCCGCCGAAGCTGGATGAAGGTACAGTTACACAACCTGGGTCACTGGATGATCACGACCGGCGAGCGGCTGCATAAGCGCTATCAAGCGCCGGAGCCCCTGCCCCGCTCGTACCAGGGCTCTACACTGGCCCGCTAGGCTTATATTCTAATCGTCTCCTCACTGAACCTTCCGGCCAGGCTCCCAGACAACCACAGCCGGAAGGTTCTACTTTGGAATTAGAAATGCAAAACCAACTTACAAAAATCAAGGGAACCTATGCGGAGTATCCAAAGACCTTTTGGACTCTGGTAGTAGTCACCTTCATCGACAAACTGGGCGGTTTTTTACTGTTCCCGTTCTTCGCCCTCTACATTACCAAAAAATTCGATGTTGGCATGACCGAAGTGGGCATCCTCTTCGCCTTGTTTGCCGGGTCCAGTTTCATCGGCAGCTTCATCGGCGGCGCATTGACCGACCGGATTGGCCGTCGCAGCATGATCATCTTCAGCTTGCTGACCTCGGCGTTCAGCACTCTGGCAATGGGTTTCGTCGACTCTTTGCAGGCTTTTTACATTATCGCTACTATCTCCGGCATTTTCACGGACACGGGCGGGCCAGCCTACAACGCCCTCGTCGGCGACCTGCTCCCGGAAAGTAAACGCGTGCAAGGATTCGGCGTCCTGCGCGTGGCGCTGAACCTCTCGGCTGTGATCGGCCCTGCTATCGGCGGATTCCTGGCTACGCGCTCTTACCTGGCCCTGTTCATCATCGACGCGATCATCAGCACCATCGTGGCGGTCATCGTCTACTTCACCCTCCCGGAGACAAAACCTGAGTTGCAGCCGGGCGCCCAACCGGAAAGTATGCTGGGATCTTTCCGAGGCTACTTCCGGGTCTTCCGTGACGGCGCTTTCCTGTTCTTCATGCTCGCCTCGGTCCTGGCCTGGATGACGTACATGAACATGAACACGACCCTGGGCGTTTTCCTGCGTGATGTGCATAGCATCCCTGAATCGGGCTACGGGTACATCATCAGCCTCAATGCGATCATCGTCGTCCTGTTCCAGTTCTGGACCACGCGACGCCTGCAAAAATACCCGCCCATGCTCGTTATGGCGCTGGGAACGCTGCTCTTCGCAGTCGGCTTCGTGATGTACGGCTTGTTCTCCAGTTTCATCTGGTTCATGCTGGCTATGGTTGTCATCACCATCGGGGAGATGGTCGCCATCCCGGTCGCTAACGCTGAGGTGATCAACTTTGCTCCTGAAGATATGCGTGGCCGTTATGGCGCCGTCTATGGCATATCCTGGATGCTGCCGTTTGCTATCGGTCCTTATCTGGCCGGCCTGCTGATGGACAACCATGATCCAAACCTGCTTTGGTACGCTTGCGGCGTCTGCGGGATGCTGGCTACCGTGGGCTTCCTGATCCTGCATCGCATCCGCACGCCAGAACAATCACAGATACCAGCCACGGAACAACCCGCGTAGGTATTTTCCCAAAAGAAGGGGGAAGCGGGATAACCCCACACCCCGATTTATGAAAGAACACTGGGGTGTAAAAACATCCGGAGGAGCGGAGTCCTCCGGATGTTTGCATTTAAGCGCACTTCTTGGGTAGAATTCACTTGAGGAGCATATTTATGGATATCCGCGCTTACAATCGCGACGCCTGGAACCGCTACGTAGACGGCGGAAAAAGCCTATGGACTCAGCCGGTCAGCCCCGAAACCATTGCCCGAGCCCGCACAGGAGATTTCTCTATCTTATTGACGGAACAGAAGCCAGTGCCGCACGAGTGGTTTCCACCATTATCCGGGCTGGATACACTCTGCCTGGCCTGCGGCGGCGGTCAACAGGGACCCGTGCTGGCTGCCACCGGCGCAAACGTGACCGTGTTCGACAACTCGCCCCGCCAGCTCGACCAGGACAGGCTCGTGGCAGAGCGTGAAGGGCTGGCCAACTTGAAGACCGTCGAAGGCGATATGCGCGATTTGTCTGTGTTCGCGGACGATTCGTTTGACTTCATCTTCCACCCCGTTTCGAACCTGTTCATCCCTGATGTGCGACCGGTGTGGCGCGATGCTTTCCGCGTGCTGCGCCATGGCGGGACGCTTCTGGCCGGTTTCATGAACCCGGTTTTCTATATGTTCGATCTCGAAAAAGCGGACAACGGCATCCTGGAAGTGAAATATAAACTGCCCCACGCCGATAGCGATCACCCCGAAATAGTGAAGAAACTGCTGGCAACCGGGGACGCGCTCGAACACAGTCATTCGCTTACCGACCAACTCAGCGGGCAGATGGATGCGGGCTTCCATATCACAGGGCTGTATGAGGATTATCACGGCACTTCTGCCGTGAGCGAATACACACCGACGTATATTGCCACGCGCGCAATCAAGCACTAGTGTCATTGCCCCGCCGCTGTCTGGCGGGGTTGCGAGGAGCCGCACCTCGCCAGGCTCAGTGTGAACTTCACGGCGACGAAGCAATCCCCTGGTTGATGAGGAGATTGCTTCGTCGGAAAGAGCACTCTCCTCGCACATCGTCCCTGAAGGGAAATGACCTTAGTTCAGGAGACAACCATGCCTCACAAACTGATCGACTTAAGCCATATCGTCGAAGATGGAATGATCACATATAAAGGTTTGCCTGCCCCGGTTATTTGTGATTATCTGAGCCGGGAAGCCTCCCGCGAGCATTACACCAGCGGGACCGAATTCAATATCGGCAAGATCGAAATGGTTGCCAACACCGGCACCTACGTGGATAGCCCCTTCCATCGCTTTGTGGACGGGATCGATCTGGCGGAGCTGCCGCTCGAGTCACTGGCAGAGCTGCCCGGGATCGTGGTGCACGCTACAGGGGCGGAGCGGGCTATCAGCGCGGAAGCATTCCGCGGGTTGGATCTGAAAGGCAAAGCCGTGCTCGTCCACACCGGCTGGGCGCGTCACTGGCTTACGGACCAGTATTTCGAGGGGCATAGCTTCCTCAGCGGGGAGGCGGCGGCCTATTTGGTGGAAGCAGGCACGGGCTTCGTTGGGATCGATTCGTTGAACATCGATGACACGGACGATGGTTCCCGTCCCGTCCACACCCAGTTGCTGCGCGCCAACATCCCCATCTGCGAGCACATGTGCAACCTGGAACAGCTGCCCGATAACGGATTCCGTTTTCACGCTGCGCCGGTCAAAGTAAAGGCCTTCGGCACCTTCCCGGTCCGGGCATATGCGGTTATAGGTTTTTAACGATTGAAAGTTACCCGGAATAAGGAGAATGTTTACTGTACACTCCCCTTATTCCCGGGCTTCTCCCATTCAACTGCACATCTATTGATATAATCAATATTGGATATGAGGTGGTGGTTTTGCAGAGTTTTTATTACACGCCCTACGCTAGCCTGCTAGCAATTGCTGCCCTGATTTCGGCGCTGCTTGCAATCTATATCTGGAATCGTCGCGACTTACCCGCTGCAAAACCCGCAATAGCGCTCATGATTACGATATTCGTGTGGAGCATGGGCTATCTGTTGGAATTTATGGGGGTCGAGCTGGAGACCCAATTGTTCTGGGCGAAAATTCAATATTTCGGGATTGTAGGCCTGCCGGTCGCCATGTTTTTGTTTGCATTGGCTTTTTCCGGCCGCTACGAGTGGCTGACAGCCCGAAAATTTTCAGGGCTGCTCGCTATCCCGGCCATTACCTTGATTTTGGTGCTTTCGAATGAATCTCACCGGCTGGTCTGGCGTAACTGGTCGCTGGAACCGGTTGGTGCTAATTTTGCGATGCTGCGCCTGGAACCCGGGCCGGCCTTTTGGCTGCATACGATCTATGCCTATGGCCTGCTGGTAGCCAGCACCGTTTTGATCGTCCAGGCGCTGAAGCGCCGTCCCAGGGAATATCGTGGCCAGATCTCAAGCGTCTTGTTGGCGATCACGATTCCCTGGCTCACCAATGCAGTTTCGAACCTGGTTTTCCGTGTCGACCTGACGCCTTTTGCTTTTATCATCTCTGGCCTCGCTTTTGCCTGGAGCATCTACCAATATCACCTGTTTGAAAGAGTGCCAAACGCCTTTGAGACCGTCATTGCGAGCATGAGCGATGCGGTTTTCATCCTGGACATGCGCAACAGGATCGTCAATGTCAACCCGGCGGGGCAGCAGATGCTGGGTTATTCCAGCGCTGAGATCTTAGGGCAGCGTACCAGCGAAGTTTTCAAAAACCGCACCGATATCCTCGACGTCTACGAACATGCCGTAAATATCCGCGAGGAGATTACCATCGGCGAAGACAGTCACAAACGCCACTACGAGCTCTCGATTTCGCCCCTCACCGACCGCTTCGATAAAATCCTTGGAAGGGCAGTCATCCTGCACGATATTTCAGACCGCAAACGAGCTGAAAACGCAATGGCGGTTGCGCGAGACCGGGCACTGGAAACCAGCCGCGTCAAAAGCGAGTTCCTCGCCCGGGTAAGCCACGAACTTCGCACCCCGCTGGGCGTCATCCGCGGCTATGCAGACCTGCTGTCCGAGCCCGTTTACGGGACGCTTTCAGAGCTGCAGACCAAGGCTGTCAGCGAGATCATCGACAGCACCCAGCGCATTTCCGATATGGTCGGCGAACTGCTGGATGAAGCCCGTCTCGCAGCCGGCGCGGTACAGCTTGAGATCAAGCCCTTCAACCCCGCTGAAATCTTGGATGACGTTAGAGAAAAACTATCTGTACTGGCCGACCAAAAGAACCTAGCGCTTACCGCAGAAATTGATCCTGGCTTACCGGCGGAGATCCTTGGCGATCCAACCCGCATCAACCAGATGGTGACCAACCTGACCAGCAACTCGATCAAGTTCACCAGACACGGAGAAGTGAACATCCGCTTTTATCTCCACGACACGGACAATTGGGCGCTGGAAGTCACCGACACAGGCCCGGGCATCACGAAAGACGCGCACGAGAGCATCTTTGAGCCCTTCCGCCAGGCGGATAGCAGCATCCCCCGTATATTCGGCGGCACCGGCCTGGGACTCTCCATCGTCAAACACCTGACCAACCTGATGGGCGGCAAAATTACGGTTCAGAGCGAGGTTGGCAGTGGCAGCAAATTTACGGTCATCTTGCCGCTCGATGCCAAGGCCAGTGAATGAGTTTGCCGCTGGCCCTCATCCTCGAGGATGATCCCAAGCTGGCAGAGCTGTATGAAACTGTCCTGAAACAATGCCAGTACGAGACCATGGTGATCGAATCGGGGCGAGAGGCGCAAAGTCAATTGAAAACGCTCTCGCCCGCTCTTATCTTGCTGGACATCCACCTGCCCTACGTCTCCGGCACGGATATCCTGGAGCAAATTCAGGCAGACGAACGCTTCAAGCAGACAACCACAATTGTCATGACCGCCGACCTGTACACGGCCAAGGACCTGGAAGGCCAGGTGGAGCACGTTCTGCTCAAGACACA
>JAABUE010000191.1 GCA_011389535.1 Anaerolineales bacterium | reverse complement strand
CAGGTGAAGCCGGAGCCGGACCCCGCAACTCGCGTCCCTGTTCGCTCGCATCTTTGAGCGCTTCACTGCTGACGTACGCGCCATCGACATACAGGGCGCTGGGCGCGTCCAGCCCCATCGCCTGCTGCTCGTCAGACACCTCCGCCATACCCGCCTTGTCACTGGCCGGAGCATTCTGTGTCACGATCGCGGTCAGGAAGTTGGCGGTCGGTTCGCCCGCTTGTCGGGGCTGTTCCTGTACGGTTTCGGCCACTTGCGCTTTGTAGCCGACCCAGGTCTTGTCCTTGGTGGTGGATTTGGAACTCCACTGCGCTTCGGGCTCGTGCGGGTTATGCACCGCGCCGGTGGGCTGGGCGCGGGTTTTCTGCGCGCGCCCTTGCGCGTCCAGAGCATAGTTCTCCAGAAACACGCGTTGCAGCAGGACAAAGCTCTCGCGCGCTATGATGGGCCAACACCCTGCCGCATCCTTCCAGATCGCCAGCATGTCCGCGCCGGCCTGTGCGGACTTTGCCTCCAATGCCGGGGCTTTGGCGCGTGGATCAACCTTGCTTTCCACATAGAGATCCCAGTAGGCGAACCATCCCTCCGGCAGCGCTCCATCAGCCTCCACATCCTCCAACAACACTCGGATGGTCTCGCGGGCGCAGTCCAGACGGTTCATGGCGCTGAGCAAGCCGCGCACATGGGTCGAATCGAGGCGTTGCCGGGAGCGTTTGGGAACCCACCCTTGCTCCACCAGAGAATCAAGCACCGCCTCAAAGGCCAGCGCTTCGATCTTGCCGTTGACCAGGCGCCCCCTGAAGACGACCAACAACGAGGGATCGAACGCCGCCTCCTGTGGGTCCATGTGTTCATCCCGCTGCCGCTGGCGGCGGCCATTGGATTGGAGGTCGGGGAGAAGTTCCAGTGGTCGCTGACGGACCGTAATACGCTGGCGGTGCAGCGCCTCGCTCCGCCAGCGGTGCTCCCGCGCGGCGCGACGTCAGCCAAGGCGGCGAAATCAAAGAAAAAGTGACAACGGCGGCTGGACGGTGGTGATCAAACCGCCGGGAGGTTTTTCAGCTGAATCCATTCTCAAGGGCTGACCCCGATCCACATCGATCCTTGGGCATGAAGGTGGTTGAGCTCGACGATCTCTATGCCGAGCCGACAGGGAACCGAATTGCCCATGAGAAAGTCAGGGCTCTCGCCTGCCAGAAATGAGGAGGACAGACCTGGCGCCGCTTCGCCGAGCGATTCGAGGAATCGCTCCAGAATCCACCGCTCGATTTCCTTCTGTCCGCGTCTAGTCATCTCTTTGGCACGTCGAGCCTGACCGGCGCTGGAAGACGCGCAACGTGCGGCTTTCAGTGTACGTGTCCAGGCTTTTTGTTGTGTGCTTCATGGTCATATCGTGATGCATACACGTCCAGCAGCCTCCGAATCATCTTCTGGTAAGCTGTATGATTGCGGCTCGCCTCCCGCTTGAAGAACTCCACGCTTGAGCGACTCAAACCGATGGTCACTTTGACCGTGTCTTCCTCGAAAACGAGCTCATGGGGAGGTGGCAAAAAGTCCCTGACAACTTTCATTTCCCCCATTGGTTCATCCGTGTATTTGATTCTGTTTTTCATAAAGTTGCTTTCCTTTCCGCCAATATCCGGCTCCGATAATTCGGATTGCATCTTCACGGTACGTGAAGCGTACCGTCAGTATGCCATCCCCGACACGGCCAATGCAAAAAAAGCGGTTTTCATCGGCACTGTGGACCGCATCTTCCGCAATAACACGCTGCGGGTCCGCAAAAGCGTATCGAGCAAGGCGAAACCCGACGTCATGTTTCTCCTGATTGCTCCGATCCTTTTCGTCGCCCCATTCAAATCGAGTCATGGCGTCAATATACCTTTTAGTCGGACAGAAAAGCAATACAATAATATGGGTCGTTATCCGTATGCCCCAACGTCGTGAATGTCGCGCCTTGGGAACCACGCCTTCTCAGGCGCGGTTTTCAAGGTCGCTGTCGATTCATCTTGTTCGATCTTCTCTGTCTCGTGTCTCTTTGCCTTGCAATTGCAGGCTGAACAGCTCGCCGTGTCTTGTGCAGCTAGGCAGTTCGCCAATCCTGCCGGCAATGTAACGCTCTCCACTTGGACACTGCGGGAAGGGCTCCGGGGAAAAATACGGGGCCAAGTCTTCAGAGGCTACGGCCTCTCCGTTCGTCGCGTATCGGTCGTGGGCAAACTGGCTCTTCGCGCCATCAATTCTGTGGAGATTGACCGAGCACTGATACATCCGCTGTTTCTGCAAAGTTATGAGGCTGCCGGGGACAACCACCACACCGATATTGAGTGCTGCAAGGATGAGAGCCGCAAGGGGCAGGCCCCGTCGGGCAGGCCGATTGCGGTGCTGTCGCCACAGGGCAACGCACGAAAGGAGTAAAGAAGCCGGAGCAATCGTGACGAAGGAGAGAACAAAAACCCACATGAACAGGGCGTATGCCGCATGACCACCCTGGGAGCAGGCCCTCTCCCGCAGGGCCGGCTGCAGCATCCCGGCAAACGGGAGGACCCACGCAAAGAGCGCAAGCAAGAAAGCGACAACGCCCACTCGGTATGTAAGGGGTTTCTGATTCATCTCAAAATCGAACGTCAAGGGTGAGCCCCCAGCCCGGAGGGCGGATCACGCGCGGCTATAAGCCGTCGCGTGCATCCGTCTTGTTGGCATATTCCTTGGTAAGATAGTCGAGGGCATCGGAATCTCGGTACTCTTCCGCAAGTGTCCCGAGTAGCCTCCGCATCGATGCAACCCTTTGATCGTATTTGTGTGCCGCAATAAGATTGTTCATTTCGAGGGGGTCGACATTCAAATCGAAGTATTCCCAGAACGGTCCGCCCTTCCATGTCGGATAGAAGACAAGTTTCTCGGTGGCGGTTCGGGCGCCGATAATTTCGTGAGAGGCGATGTAGTTGCCGGGAAATGGATTACCCGCAACTCCATAGTAGTGGTAATACAGGTTGTTTTTCCACTCGCAGGGACTCTTTGCAAGGATGGGCATGAGTGATAGACCTTGGATGTCGGCGGG
>JAABUE010000190.1 GCA_011389535.1 Anaerolineales bacterium | reverse complement strand
GAACGGTTAAGGTCGCGCAAGATCTGTTACGCCGCATGGAACGACAGAAGATCCCGGTTGGGATTGGCGTTCACTCCGGTGTGGCTTATTTCGGCGCGATGGGCACGGCGGAGGGACTGATCAATATATCGGCCATCGGGGAGGAGGTCAATACAGCCGCTCGCCTGGCTTCGAAGGCTGGCGCAGGGGAAATCATCCTCAGCGAGCAAGCTCTCGAAGAAGCAGGCATAGATGGCAGCGGATTGGAATCCCGCAGCCTGGAATTAAAAGGCATCAGTGATCCCGTGAATGTGCGCGTGATGCGCGGATCGTAAGAAAATCACCCAATTTTGATTTACAGGCCTGACGAAAAGTATAACGACCGTGTTCTATTGAACGAATAAAAGGAATTTTCCAAAAATGAAGATTCACCTGGTTGATGGTACCTACGAACTGTTCCGGAACCACTTTGGCGCTCCTCCGAAAAAAGCCCCCGATGGTCGCCAGGTCGGCGCGACGCTCGGACTCCTGAGGAGCCTGCTCCTGTTACTATCGAGCCCGGACGTGACCCATGTCGCCTGCGCTTTCGATCACGTGATCGAGTCGTTCCGAAACGATCTATTTCCCGGATACAAAACGGGCGAAGGCATCGACCCAGATCTGCTGGCCCAGTTCCCGCTGGCTGAGGAGGCTGTTTCCGCGCTGGGAGTGGTCGTCTGGCCGATGGTGGAGTTCGAGGCCGACGATGCTCTGGGTAGCGCTGTAGCGCGCTTCCAAACCGAAAAGAGAGTGGATCAAATCGTCATCTGCTCGCCGGACAAGGACCTCGCTCAATTGGTTTCTGGCAATCGGGTCGTGTGCTGGGACCGCCGCCGGGATATCCTGATCGACGAGGCTGGCGTGGTGGAGAAGTACGGCGTCCGCCCGGCTACCATCCCGGACTGGCTCGCGCTGGTCGGCGACTCGGCTGACGGCTTCCCTGGCATCCCGGGCTGGGGAGCCAAGTCCGCATCAGCGGTACTGTCCCGCTTTGAGCATATCGAGTCCATTCCGGATGATTTAGAAGCATGGGGGATGAGTCTTAGCCGGGCCAAACGACTATTCGAGAGCCTGACAGAGCGGCGCGAGGAGGCTTTGCTCTACCGCAAGTTGGCCACACTTCGCGATGATGTTCCGCTCGAAGAGGGGCTGGATGACCTGGAATGGCAGGGTGCACACGAAAGACTGAAAGAATTTTGCGCGGATTTGGGCGAAGAAAAGATCCCGGAGCGTATTTCCCGCTGGGTTTAGGTACATCCCTTCCACTTTGGCAAAAGGTTATCATACTCCATGTCCTTCTTAGCCACCTTCAAAGAGAATACTTATAAGTACCCTGATAAAGTCGCGCTTGAGTTCATCGATCCCCCGCTGCAACGTGTCACCTATGCGGAGCTGGATGAGATGGTCGATCGAACGGTGGCTTATTTACGACGTCTCGGCTTACAACCCGGCGACCGTGCTGCTCTGCAACTTTCCAAATGCCTGGAATTTATCTTGCTGCATCTGGCAACCGTGCGATTGGGAGCCATCTCCTTGCCGCTTAACCTGGCGTATCCGCCCGATGAACTAAAATATTTTCTCGAAGATTCAGCCGCGAAATTATTCTTTGCACTCGAGCCGTCCAAAGAAAAAATTCAGTCCATCCTTCCGTCCCTGCCTGATTTGGAGGAATGTATTTTTCTCGATCCATCCAGGCCAGATAAATTCCAGGCTCTAATCACCAATAACCAGGAACTAGGCGGTCCCGATAGGGGTGAGGAGAACACTCGCTCTACACACCAGTCTCTAATCTCCAATCTCTCCGATACCGCCGTGATCATCTACACCAGCGGTACCACTGGCCGCCCTAAAGGCGCAGAAATCACGCACGGTAATTTAATCTCCAATCTTCACTCTCTTCACGAAGCTTGGGGCTGGAGGCCTGATGACATCCTGCTCCACGTCCTGCCCATCTTTCACGTTCACGGGTTGTTCGTCGCCTTGCATGGCGCGTTGGATGCGGGTGCGACCACCCTGTTGATGCGCGAATTCGACCCGCGTAGAACCTTGCAATCCCTGGTCGAACGGCGCTGCACGGTCTTCATGGCGGTCCCGACCGTTCACCAGCGCCTGTTGAATGTGCCCGATGCAAAAAACTTCGATCTCTCTCATCTGCGCCTGATCACCTCCGGCTCCGACCGCCTGCCAGATGAAGTCTTCAGCGGCTTCCAAGATACGTTTGGCCAAACCTTGCTTGAACGTTACGGCATGACCGAGACGGGTATGAACTGCTCCAACCCCCTGCACGGCGACCGGCGCGTGGGTTCGGTGGGGCTTCCGCTCTCTGGCGTGGAAGTGAGAATCGTGGACTCGGAAACAGAAGAAGTTCTTCCAGATGGACAAATCGGGGATGTACAACTGCGTGGACCGAACGTGTTCAAAGGCTACTGGCGACAACCGGAAAAGACGGCCGAAGCATTCTCAGTTGGCGGCTGGTTCCGTACAGGAGACCTGGGTTTCCGCGAGAAGGATGGCTACATCACTTTGTGTGGCCGTTCCAAGGATCTAATTATCAGCGGCGGGCTCAACATATATCCGCCCGAAGTGGAACGGGTGCTGATGGAACATCCCGCGGTGGCAGCCTGCGCGGTGATCGGCTGCCACGATCAGGAATGGGGAGAACGGGTCACGGCGGTGGTGGTGCTCAATCGAAGCGAGGCAGTTTCAGGGTTCGATCTGATCGGGTTTTGTCGCGAGCGTCTCGCGCCGTATAAATCTCCCAAGGTTGTCATCTTCAGAAATAACCTGCCGCGTAATGCGATGGGTAAGATTCAAAAAGCAGAACTTAGAGCATCGATCTGCTCTGAAACTTAAATTCATGAAGAGCAAATTATTCCGATTTCGCACCATATATCGAATAAACTGTCCACCTTATGGTACAATTTAAAACAGCGACTGGTATTTATACTCCCTCGTTATAGCCTTCTTCACACCAGGCGGGAATAAGGATTTAAGATGAAAATCCCTTAGTAAGCATTGAAATTGGTACACCTCCCTGAAGAGTTTGCGGTCGCAAGTGCGCGTTCATTAAAGCAAACGTAATTCCCAACATCGACAAACACTAAACTTATTCACACACAGACCTGGCCGACTGGACGGGCCT
>JAABUE010000189.1 GCA_011389535.1 Anaerolineales bacterium | reverse complement strand
GCTGGCAGCAGCGGGTAGAGTTGATCACCATGTCGCAGCCGTTGAGCATTTAGCTCTCAGCTATTAGCTTTCAGTATTAAGCTCAAGTTTTCTGTGGTACGATTCTCTGAAAATCAGAAAATCGTATAAACGAGGAATTCGATGAGCGAAGAAAAACCATATTACAAAACCCGCCTGCGCGGGCGCGGACAGATCACCCTCCCGCCTGAAATACGGGAACGACTTCAAATTAATGAAGGGGATGACGTGTTGTTTTTTGTCAATGAAAATGGGCAAATCGTCCTCGAACAGGCACAGGTTGTTGATCCCGAACAAAGTTGGTTCTGGACTCAAAAATGGCAGCAGGCCGAACGCGAATCGCGCGCTGATTACGAAAAGGGCGAATATTTCGAGTTTGATACTGCGGCAGAGGCAATCCGCTTTTTAGACCAACTTGACGAAGAAGAAGCAAAGCGCCATGCCGAAGATCAGGTTTAGCAAACGCTTCACGAAAGCCTACCTGCGTTTGCCCTTGGATATTCGAGAAAAAATAAAAAAGGCGCTTGCGCTGCTTGAAGAAAATCCCCGTCACCCCTCCTTACAGACCAAACCGATCAAAGCGGCGCGGGGTTTTTATGAAGCCAGAGTTGACAGAAATTATAGAATGACCTGCGTACGGTTGGCAGACGACACCCTGGAGATGAGTTATGTCGACAACCACAACGATGCCCTGAAAAATCCATGAGGCCATAATGGATACACAAATATACGATTACGTCATCATCGGCTCCGGCTTCGGGGGCTCGGTCTCGGCCATGCGGTTGACCGAGAAAGGCTATTCCGTGCTGGTGCTGGAACGCGGCAAACGCTTCGAAGATATTGATTTCCCCAAGACCAACTGGAACATTTGGAAATTCCTCTGGCTTCCCGCGCTCCGCTGCTTCGGAATCTTCCAGTTGACCTTCCTCAACGGTCAGCTCGCCCTGCATGGCAACGGGGTGGGCGGCGGCAGTCTCACTTACGGTAACGTGCTCATGGTTCCGGATGACCGCCTCTTCAGCGCCCCGGCCTGGAAGCACCTGGCGGACTGGAAATGCATCCTGGCGCCTCACTACGAAACCGCCCGCCACATGCTAGGAGTGACTCCCAACCCAAAATTTACCCACGCCGACGAAAAAATGAAAGAGATTGCGGATGAGCTCGGCAAAGGGCAAACTTTCAAACCGACTGAGGTGGGCGTTTTCTTTGGAAATCCGGAGAAGGAAGGCCAGACCGTTACGGATCCGTACTTCGGCGGAGACGGGCCGGATCGCGCGGGCTGTAACTTCTGCGGGGGCTGCATGGTTGGCTGCCGTTACAACGCTAAAAACATGCTCACCAAGAATTATCTGTACTTTGCGGAGAAGAACGGCGCACAGGTGCGGCCTGAAGTGACGGTCGGGAATATCCGTCCTTTACCACAGGGACAGTCCGATGGCGCGCGTTATGAAGTGGAGTATCGCAGCACGACCGCTTTGTTTAATGGAAGCAGGCATACGGTCCGCGCTCGAAACGTGGTCATCTCCGCCGGTGCGCTCGGGACGATGAATCTGCTCTTCCGCTGCCGGGATGTGACCGGCTCCCTGAACCGCATCTCTCCCCGCCTGGGTGATAACGTGCGGACAAACAGCGAAAACATCCTGGGTGTCACCAGCCGCGAAAAGCATACCGATTACTCGAAAGGGATCGCCATCTCGTCCATCTTCCAGGCGGATGAGATCACGCGCGTCGAGCCCGTCCGGTATTCTGATCGATCTTCCTTCATCAGGATTTTAACGGCTCCCCACGTTGAAGGCGAATCAGCGTCTATCCGGGCGCTGAAAACCATCTGGGAAATGATCCGCCACCCGTTTGATTTTCTATATGCCAAATTCTTCTCTCGCTGGGCGCGCTTCACAACAATATTGCTGGTCATGCAAGTGGATGAAAACCTAACGCATGTGCGCCTGGGACGCAACTTGTTTACCCTGTTCCGCAAGGGACTGGTGCTCAAACCGGACAAAGACCACCCTATCCCACGCCAGATCAAGATTGGCAACCACGTTACGCGCTCACTGGCCCGGAAAGTGAACGGCATTCCGCAGGCGGCCTTTACCGACAGCCTGTTTAATTTCCCGACCACAGCACACCTGATGGGCGGCGTTCCAATGGGAAGAAACGAAGAGGAGGGTGTGGTCGACCTGGACTGCCAGGTCTTCAATTATCCCGGTTTGTATGTTGTGGACGGTTCGATCATGCCCGCCAACCCCGGAGTCAACCCCTCGCTGACCATCACCGCGCTGGCGGAGTATGCGATGAGCCGGGTTCCAGAAAATGTCAGGGAATTGTAAGTTGAATGTTCGCTTTTAGGATAGATAATTAGATCAGCATCTTCTCTAGAATCCAAAGGAGCGAAACATGGACGAATTGACAATCTCTGATAGCACACCCGCCATAGCTGAGCTTGACTTTGACTCAAATTTGATCATGGGCTTGGCCGGCGGCGTGAGCGCCATGCTGGTCAGCGCTGCAATTTGGGGAGGTATCACTTATTTCACCGAGTACCAAATCAGTTGGATGGCCATCGGGGTCGGCTTTTTTGTCGGTCTTGTCGTCCAAAAACTCGGAAAAGGGAAATCATTGATCTTCGGGATCAGCGGCGCAGTATTATCCCTCCTGGGTTGTTTGCTCGGAAACTTCTTATTCTATAATGGCGTCATTGCAAAAGAGTGGGGGGTTCCCTTTTTCAGTGTACTTCTTGCAACTTCCTTCGACCCTGCCGCGATCATTGAAATTTTTACACTGGCTTTCGATTTCAGGGACCTGTTATTCTATGCACTTGCAGCTTATATAGGATTTCGAACGTCAATGAGCAAATAAGGATGACCATCCACATCAAAAGAACCAAAGCAACGTGCCTTTGGTTCTTTTGATTTATTAAAACAACTCATTCTATCTCTGCAATTTCAGGCAGTGGCAGCGCAGCGATCAAATCCTGCGCGCGGAAGCGCTCGATATATTCACGGGTTTCCCAGTAGTCCAATCCCAGTTCATCGACAATCTCGAACACGCTTAATTCCCCTTCGAAACGCATCATCACTTTTTCGATGGCGCGGTTGAGCTTCCAGTTATCCTGCCAGTCCACCCACAGCCCGTGCCCGGACAGGAATACCGGCCCGCGGAATTTCCGCTTCGGGACATAATTGGTGGCAGAGATGCGGATGGTCTCTTCGATCACATCTGCTGCCTCCTGCAGTTTGTCTTCATGAATGATCTCTAGATTATCGTCTGATGTATGATATTC
>JAABUE010000188.1 GCA_011389535.1 Anaerolineales bacterium | reverse complement strand
ACGACCAAGGTCTTTTCGATGCGCTCTTTCGCCACGTCTACCTCCTACAGAATGCTCTTCAACGCGTCAGCCGCTTCGCGGATCTCGTCACTCGTGTTGAAATAGCCGGGGCTGAAACGCAGCGCACCGACCTTCAGCGTTCCGGCGGTAAGGTGCGCCTGGGGCGCGCAATGCAGGCCAGCGCGTGTCGCAATATCGAAAACCTGATCCAGCACCACCGCCAGTTGCTCTGGAACGTATCCTTCGATGGTCACAGAGATAACCGCCGTGCGCTGCGACACATCGTCCGGACCGAGTACCGTCAGCCCCGGCGCGTTGCACAATTCCTCGATGAGCAGAGCGGTCAATTCAAGCTCGTGCTGTCGGATTTTTTCGACGCCTTGCTCCAGCACGAAACTGACCCCGGCGAGCAATCCGGCGATGCCCCCCGCGTTCTGCGTTCCAGCCTCCAGCCGCATGGGGAGCTTCTCGGGCATGGTCACCGGCGCGGATTCTGTCCCCGAGCCGCCCTCGACCCATGTGTCCAACACGATGCCTGGGTCGACGACCAGCCCGCCGGTCCCGTGCGGCCCGAACAATCCCTTATGGCCGGCAAAGGCCAGCAGGTCTATCTTCATGGACCCCATGTCAATCGGACACGCGCCAGCCGTCTGCGCCGCGTCCAACAGGAAGGGGATGCCGCGCCGTTGCGCCAGCGCGCCGATCTCAGCCACGGGCAAGATTGTCCCCAGCACGTTAGAGGCGTGCAGCATGGCAATCAGGCGGGTTTCTGGACGAATGGCGGCTTCAACATCTGCGGGATCAAGCAACCCGTCTCGCGCGCAGGGGACGGCTGTCACTGCCACCCCGCGCTGTTCCAGCGCCTTTAGCGGACGCCATATAGCATTGTGTTCGATGGAAGAGGTGATGACGTGGTCGCCCGGTTTCAGCAGTCCTTTGAGCGCCATGTTGATGGCCTGGGTCGCGTTCATGGTGAATGCCACACCATTGGGCTCGGGCGCGTGGAACAGTTCGGCGAGAGCGGCGCGGGCTTCGTCAGCAATACTGGCGGCTTCCTCCTCGCGCCTGTGACCGCCGCGCCCGGGCGTTGCGCCCACTTCCCGCATGAAGCGCTCCACGGCCTGGTAGACCGGTTCGGGCTTGGGGCAACTGGTGGCGGCGTTATCCAGGTATGCGCTCATCGTCAGCCTCCTCAGTCAACAGGTCAAGGGCTACGCCGCGTTGACGCGCGGCGGCGCGCACGCGCGGCGCGAGCACATCGCGGAAGAAGGCCGCCGCCCCACTTCCATCGCGATCCATGCGAATCCGCTTCAGTTCGATCACTTCCTCGGCTTCGAGTGTGATCCAAAGGGAACGTGGTGGTGTGTTAGTAGAGGATAGGGTCATCGTTGTCCCATTTCAGCTCAACATTGCTGTCAGCGTAGCATAGCGGTCCGTAAAAGCACCGTCCTGTTGTAGCGGCAAACAATCTCGCAAGCTACGTTTCTGCTGAATCAACAGCACTGCAAAAGCCAGGCAGGTGGCTACTCCGCACTGACCACAATTGGAACGCGGCAATAATTCCCAGATATCCAGGTGACGCGGGGCGCGTTTCTTGGCTGTCATGGCAATCAATTCGGCGCGTTTTTCCCACACTGTGTTGACCGCCTCTTTGAGCGCATCGAATAAGCTCAACCCCTCAGCGGTGTCTACGACTTGTGTAATGTAAACCTTGTCGCTGTACAACGTCATGAACCCATGCGGGCGGCGAAAGGTCAGAGTCAGGGCATCAGGGTTCCAGGCGATGATGCCTGGCAGGGTGGCAAGGTAGGGAAGGACATCATCCAGCAGGCGGTTCGGCTTACCGATGACGATGATCCGGCCCGGTTCGGCCAGGCAGGGCAGGGTTTTGGTGAGCGTGATGGAATCGAGATACGAAGTCATTGTCGGGTTCTCATTTCTTCTCACAAACAAACGTAACGTGATGTATGCTTTTTAATTGCTGGCAGTTCTCACAATGAGGCGCCAACAACGCTGGCAACTTGTTCTGAAATCCACCATCCAGGTGTCTGGTGATATCGCGACCAGCATCGTTCAACTCTGTGATTACAACTGCCCCGCGAGCGGCGCAAACGCGGAACATTTCCTTGACAACCGAGCGGGCGTCTGCCGCATGACAGAGTGCATCAAAGGCAGTAACGACGTGATAGGTGTTATCTGCGAAAGGGAGCTGAGCCGCGTCCGCCTGGCGCACTTCCAGGTTAGAGTTCGGATTTCCGGCAGCACGTTCCTGCGCATTACGTACCGCACTGGAAGCGTGATCCACCGCTGTAACAGACAATCCATATTGCGCCATCATGACTGCCAGACAGGCGCAGGCCCCGGTACCGACGTCTAGCGCCGGGCCGCCATAATTCCCAGCCAGATCGGCTACTTGCTCTCGAACGAGCGTGGGATCATAGCCCGCCTCTTGCAGGGCTTGCTGGGTTTCCACGATTTTTTCCTTCAAAGCTACCAGAATGTTTTCAGAGGTTGGTTCCATGAAATAAGAGTTCCTGTTATATCAGTCATCTGAATCTTCATTCCCGTTAAAAACTTGCAAGTTGATTTTCTCGGGGGATATCTTGAAGCGGTCCAGGATCTCGCTGCAGCATTCCGTCACGCAAGCCGGGTTGGCGCGGTATAACACGAATTTCCCTTCACGTCGCGCCGTCACCAGGTTTGCGCGCCGCAGCAATGCCAGGTGGTGAGAAATGGTGGGCTGTGTCAGGTCAAGCTTCGCGACGATATCGCTCTCGCTCATCTCTCCTGCCTGCAAAAGCGAGAGAATGCGCTGGCGTGTTTCATCTGCCATCGCTTTCACAAAATCATTGAAATCACAACATGTCACACGGTTCACAACTTTTCTTCAATATCTTTCCAACTCCACTCCGGTAGGCGGGACAAAGGAATGGTTGTGCAAATCCGATCAAATTGGTCAGCCGCGAGAGGAAAGCTTCATCCATCTCCGGTGTCGCTGCCTTCAGGCATTTTCCCAGCAAGGCGGCAATGAGCTATTTTCCCATGCGCCTTGCTCCAGTTTACCCAATCGCAGGCGCTTCGATGACGATCTCCTCCAATGCAGCCAGTCTTTCGGCGTACTGCGGCTCGGTCAACGACGGACAGTCGGCCAGTTTCTTCTGCGCAACAGCCAGCTTTAGCGCGAAGGAATAACAGGTCGGCTCACCGCATTCTTTGTAGTTCGTGTTCGGGAGCAGTTAATAATTTGCCATCGGTGTCGGACGCTGGCGCGTAGTGGTATCGGGTGTGATCTCTGTCCGACGCTCCC
>JAABUE010000187.1 GCA_011389535.1 Anaerolineales bacterium | reverse complement strand
AGGAAGTTTGGGACGTCCGCGAAATATAAAGCGCAACAATACAACAAAAAAACCGGCCTCATGCGAGGGCGGTTTTTTTGTTGTTTCGTGTGACCAGTTTCCGTAAATCAGCAATTTCCTGAGTTGTCAGGTAGCGCCACTGTCTGGGCTTCAAATTGCCCAATCGCAAAGTGCCGATCCGCACCCGTAGAACGCGCACGACGGGCAAGCCCAATAAAGAGCCGATCTCACGGATCTGCCGTTTGCACCCCTCTCCCATGATAACCCGAACCCAGGCGCCTTTGCCAGAAGTGGATGCAAACCGGACCTGCGCCGGCGCGGTGCGATAACCGTCCTCCAGCACAACCCCGCGCGCCCAGGTATTCAACTGATTATCATCCGGGCGGCGCGCCAATAAAACGCGGTATTCCTTTTCGTAATCGTAGACACAACACACTTGTTTTTACCTACATTGCTACCCTGTAATTCTTTCTTTTCCTCTATTTGCAAACATAAATCCACCGGTTATTTTTGTCGGTGGATTTTTTTAGTTCGGAAACTTTGGTGTCATATAACATTGACAATATGGATAATAATTAGTATATTATTTTGAACCCAAGAAGCAATAACCCAGGAAACCCTTATTTGGTCGCTTGCGCATTCATTATGCGGGGTACTTGGATAGCCAATAGCGAAACCGGCATCAGTGGGAACTCTATTATGCCGGATCGACTTGTCCAATAACAATTAGAGTATTGATTCCAATTTTAATAATTCCCGATTGATGTGGAGGAATATGGAATTTACACAAAATCGGTTAACGACAATTAGAATTACCCAGTAACGACAACTAGAAATACCCACCAAGTGGGCATGCGAAACGGCTAAACTCTTCTGAACGAAGGAGAGTCCATGACCGTGACCGACGCCCAGGTGAGGCTAATCATGAAAGAACGCAGTAAGGGCAAGACCCAGGAACAAGCGGCCGTCAAGGCCAATATCCGCAGTCGCAAAACTGTGCGGAAATACGAACAATTGGGACAACTGCCCAGTGAGCTAAAAACACCCCGCAACTACCGAACCCGGCCCGACCCGTTTGAAGAAGACTGGGCAGAAGTGGAAAAGAAATTGGAAGCCGCCCCCGAGCTGGAAGCCAAGACCTTATTCGAATGGCTGTGCGAGGAAAAAGGCCGCGATTATCAGGAAGGCCAGTTGCGCACCCTGCAACGGCGGGTGAGCAGCTGGCGGGTGCTACACCAAAACCAGGTCATAACTCTGGACCAGGAGCGCAAGCCTGGCGAAGTGCTGCAAACAGACGGAACGTGCATGAATGGGCTGAAAATCACCATCGCAGGCCAGCCGTTCGAGCACATCCTGATCCACAGCGTGCTGCCTTACTCAAACTGGGAGTGGGGACGGATTGCCCAGAGTGAATCGCTGTTGGCAATCCGAATTGGCTTGCAAAGCACCCTGCTCAAACTCGGATACGTGCCGCAAGCGCACCAGACCGATAACACGACTGCCGCGACCCACAAACTGGGTATCGCTGGACGGGCAAAAAGCCCCCAGGAACGCGGTTTCAACGAAGAATACCTGCAACTGATGGCCCATTATGGGCTGGAAGCGCGCACCATCCATGTCGGCAGCCCGAATGAAAACGGTGATGTCGAATCATCCAACGGTGGATTGAAGCGATCGGTGGAACAACACCTGCTGCTGCGCGGCAGCCGCGACTTCGAGAGTATCGAAGCCTACGAAGTCTTCCTGTTTGGCGTCATGGACAGGCGCAATGCTGGGCGGCAACAACGGTTGGCCGAAGAAATCGCCCTCATGAAGCCGCTCTCGGTAAAGCCCTGGCCGCAGATGCGTGAACTCAACGTCCGGGTAGGCAACAATGGCATTTTGCGCGTGGGCAGCAATGGCTACAGTGTCCCCAGCGGGTTGAAAGGCAAGCGTGTCACCGTGCGCATCTACGAATGGCAGATCGAAGTCTGGCATTCCAACCGGCAGATAGAGAGCCTGCCGCGCATTCCCGGCGCCCATCACTACCACATCAACTACCGGCACGTCATCGACAGTCTATTGCGCAAACCGGGCGGCTTCCGCAATTACCGCCACCGTGAAGACCTTTTCCCGCAGGAGGTCTTTCGCCAGGCTTGGGAGGCGCTCAATCAGCGTTTGTCGCCCCGCCAGGCAGATCTGACCTACCTGCGGATCTTGAAACAAGCCGCCACCGGGCTGGAGACCGACGTAGCCCAGGCGCTTGGCCTGCTGTTAGCAGATCAAGGTCAAACCCTCTGGGATGAAAAAAACATTCTCGAGCTGACACAGGCGACCGCCATCCCGGTCACGATCCCCCCGCTCAGCGCCCACCCGGTAAATCTGTCCGTGTACGATCAGTTACTCCCTAGCGAGGCCAGCCATGTCCCCGCTTGAACAAATCCAACAAAACCTGCGCACCTTGAGAATGCCCACTGCAGTGGAAGTTGTGGCTGACTTGCTGACCACTGCCAGCCGCGAAACCTGGACGTTCGAAGCCTTCCTAACAGAACTGCTCGAGCAGGAAATGGAAGGTCGCCGCCAGCGCCGTCTCGAACGCCTGCAAAAAGCATCCCACCTGTCTGTGGGCAAAACCCTGTCCAGCTTCGAACAGGACGCCCTGCCGCTCCAAATTCGCCGCCAACTCAGCCAGCTTTGCAGCGGCGAATTTGTGGGCCGCGCCGAGAATTTACTGGTCTTCGGTTTGCCTGGGCGTGGAAAAACCCATTTTGCCGTAGCGGTTGGCCACGAACTGGTCCGGGCCGGGTACAGCGTCTTGTTCACCCCCACCTACCGCCTGGTGGATGAACTCCTGCGAGCGAAACGCGACCTGCTGCTTGAACACGAACTGCGCCGCCTCGACCGCTACGAAGTCCTGATCCTCGACGACATCGGCTACGTCCAGCAATCGCGTGACGAGATGGAAGTGCTCTTCACCCTGCTGGCCGAACGCTACGAACGCCGCAGTGTCATCATTACGTCGAACCTGGTTTTTTCACAATGGGAGCAAATCTTCAAAGACCCCATGACCACAGCCGCCGCCATCGACCGCGTTGTTCACCACAGCATCATCGTGGAATTCGGAAAGGAGATCCCCAGCCATCGTGCCCAGGAAGCTGCCCAGCGCAGCCAGCAACAACCCGCATAAAAATCTTTGGCGGATGTCGTGCGGCTGGGGCTAGCCCCAGCCGCACGACATCCGCCCGTACCCGACCCATCCCTATGGGCATTTCTAATTGTCGCCATGAGACTTTCTAATTGTCGTTGACAGGTGCGCGCCCAAGCCTGCCGCCTGTCTGGCTGCCTGAGGTGCGTAGCGCAATACAGC
>JAABUE010000186.1 GCA_011389535.1 Anaerolineales bacterium | reverse complement strand
GGCCCCGATCCTGTCCCTCTCGAACGCATTCGGCGCGAACGATGCCCGGGCCTGGTTCGAGCGCATCAAGAGACTGGACCCGGAAGTGGCCGGCGCCAGATTCGTGGTCGAGCCTAAAATCGACGGGTTGTCCGTTGTGCTGCACTATCATGACGGTTTGTTCGTGCAGGGCGCTACCCGCGGCAACGGAGAAATAGGCGAAGACATCACCGTCAACCTGCGCACGCTCAAGTCGATCCCGCTGCGCATCCCGCTCGATAAAGACGGCCCGCGGCCTCCGGCCCGGCTGGTCATACGCGGGGAAGTTTTTATTCCCATCGAGGAGTTTGCCAAATTGAACCGCAAGCTCGAAGAGGCCGGCGCCAAGACCTATCTCAACCCGCGCAACACCGCGGCCGGGTCCCTGCGCCAGCTCGACCCCAAGCTGACGGCTTCCCGCCCCCTGACCCTGCTGGTCTACCAAATCGTCCATTCCGAGGGCGGCGCTGTGCCGGCTCAGCAGTGGGAGCTTTTGGAATATCTCAAAGCGCTCGGCTTCCCGGTCACGCATGTAGCCCGCCGCTTCGATGATCTGGAGTCCGCGATCGAATATACCGAGACCTGGCAGGCCCGTCGCGATGAGCTGTCTTATGAAACGGACGGCATGGTGATCAAGATCGATGACCTCGAACTGGCCGCTGACCTGGGTTTCGTGGGCAAAGACCCGCGCGGCGCGATCGCGTTCAAATTCCCGGCCCGCGAAGTGACCACCCTGTTGCAAGATATCGGCGTCAACGTGGGGCGCACGGGCGTGCTGACCCCCTACGCCATGCTGGAACCGGTCGAGATCGGCGGCGTCTGGGTGGAACGCGCCACCCTGCATAATTTCGACTATATCGCCGATAAGGACATCCGCCCGGGCGACCGGGTGCTGGTCAAACGCGCCGGCGAGGTGATCCCCTACGTGATCGGCCCGGTGGTGGATGCGCGCACGGGTGACGAAAAACCCTACGTGCCGCCGAGCGTCTGCCCTGCCTGCAGCCAGCCGGTGGAACATTTCGAAGGCGAAGTGGCCTGGTACTGCGTCAACGCCTCCTGCCCGGCGCAGCTCATCCGCAACCTGGAACATTTCGTCTCGCGCGGCGCGATGGACATCGTCGGTTTGGGCATCAATATCGCCATCCAGTTGATCGAAGCCGGGCTGGTCCGGGATGTAGCCGACCTGTTTACCTTGAAAAAGGAACAGTTGCTCGAGATGGAAGGCTTTGCGGAGAAGAAGGCCGAGAACCTGCTCAACTCGGCCGAGCAGGCCAGGGGCCAGAGTTTGAGCCGTCTGATCGCCGCCCTGGGGATCCGGGGGGTGGGATCCGTCATGGCCTTCGACCTGGCCCGTCATTACCCCGACCTGGATACGCTCGCAAAGGCAACCGAGGCAGAGCTGCAGGGGATCGAGGGCGTGGGCCCCAACATTGCCAAAGCCATCGTGGACTGGTTCGACCGGCCTGCCAACCAGAACCTGTTGTTAAAGTTGAAAGCCGCGGGAGTCTGGCCGACTGCTCAGTTACAAGTCTCCAGTGACCAGTCTCCAGGCAAATTGGCCGGGTTATCTTTTGTGGTAACTGGAACCCTGGCTGGCTTCACACGCGAGGGCATCAAGGAGTTCATCCAGTCCAACGGGGGCAAGGTGGTCGGCTCGGTCAGCAAGAGCACCGATTACCTGGTGCTGGGCGAGAACCCCGGCTCGAAGTTCGACAAAGCGAAAGAGCTGGGCGTGACTGTGATTGATGCAGGGAAGCTGCGCGAACTGGCTGGCCAATCTTAATTACTTTATGCTAAACTAAACATATGGATCGCTTTACCAACCTGCGAAATACCGTTACGCCTCTTTTGCAACCATACGCGAAGCGGATTTCTGTCTTTGGCTCTTTTGCGCGTGGTGATCAAACAGTGAAGAGTGATATTGATCTGTTAATTGCTTTAAAAGCTTCTGACAAGCGTCCCGCTCTCGGTCTGTTTGAATTTATCAGCCTGGAACAGGAACTGGAACGAAAACTTGGATGTGAAGTGGACCTGGTAACAGAAGAAGGATTGAATATTCACCGCAAATCCAGTATCGAAAAAGATAGTGTAGTACTCTATGAAGAGGGATGAGCACCCTGAGCTTCCCTGGATACAAATGCGGGCAATTCGCAATAAAATTGTTCACGATTACCGAGGGATCGAGATAGAAATTATTTGGGACACAGTCATAAATAATCTGCCGGGGCTGAAAACACAAATTGAGCGTTTGTTGGAAAAATAACAGTCAAATATGATTCATTATTGTTTACTAAATGAGACGCTGCTGTATTAAAGGTGATGCAGGCGGGAAACACTCCTGAGGAGTTGCTGGCAAAGTTAATTACTTCTTGATGAGTTGGGATACCTAAAGTTATTATTTGAAATCGATTTCAGGAGGCTACCGGCATGAGTTCAAAATTATTAAACTGGGGTCTGCTTTCCACCGCCCGCATCAACCGCGCTCTCATCCCTCCCCTGCGAGCATCCAAACGCAATAATCTCCTGGCTGTAGCTTCCCGCTCGCAGGAATCTGCCGCGGCGTACGCCAAAGACTGGAATATCCCGCGCGCGCATGGCTCCTACGCGGCCCTGCTGTCCGACCCCGAAATCGACGTGGTCTACAACTCGCTCCCCAACCACCTGCACGCCGAATGGACGGTCAAAGCCCTCCAGGCCGGCAAGCATGTCTTATGCGAGAAACCCATCGCCTTGCGCGTGGAAGATGTAGAGGCCATCGCCGCTGCCGGGCAAAGGCACGAGCGCGTGGTGGCCGAAGCCTTTATGTACCGCCACCACGCGCAGACCCTCAAAGTCCGGGAATTGGTAAGCAGCGGTACTCTCGGGACCCTGAAACTGCTGCGCGGGTCCTACACCTATGAGATGGAGCCTGACAACAACATCCGCTCCGACCCGGCGATGGGCGGCGGCAGCATCTGGGACGTGGGCTGTTACCCGATCAGTTACATGCGGGCAGTCTTCGGGTCGGAACCGCTCGAAGCCTTCGGCTGGCAGTTAACAGGACCGACCGGGATCGATGATACCTTCGTCGGGCAGCTGCGCTTTGCGGGAGACGTCTACGGCCAGTTCGACAGCAGTTTTGTGATCCCGTTTCACGTCAGCATGGAATTTGTCGGCAGCGAAGGGACGCTGACCATCCCCAACCCGTACAAGCCCGGCCTGAACGAGAAGATTTATCTGGCGCGAGAAGGGAAAACGGAGACGATCAAAGTGAAGGGAGAGGCGTTATACCTGGGAGAGGTGGAGGACATGGCAGATGCCATTTTGATGAACAAAACGCCTCGTATTTCGCTGGAGGATAGTCGCGCCAACGTCGCCACGATCCTGGCCTTGCTCGAATCGGCGCGGATAAACAA